>CAZHIK010000975.1:0-3778 GCA_964532635.1 uncultured Enterobacterales bacterium | reverse complement strand
CTCAGGCGAGGACCATCCATGGGTTCAAGGGAGACGAGACCGATGCTCTGCTCCTGCTCCTCGATGGCAAGAGGCTCCGGGGCAAGCTCACCAATCCTGGGCACAGCGAGGATGACCGGTTGATCTACGTGGCGCTCAGTCGAGCCAGGAGGCGGCTCTTCGTGTCCGTGCCTGAGCTGCCGCGTACGAAGGAGACCGTGCTGCGCGGCATGGGTTTCGAGGTGGAGAGGCTGTAGCATCGCTGCGCGGCCACGGAGGCATGATGGATCCTGTGTTGATCTGGAAAGAGAAGCTGCGGCATCTGGTGTCCGCGATTCTGAACAATGCGACGAGCCACCGTGAGGTGCAGAACGCGAGTCGACTCATCCAGACCGATCACGGCGAGCGCTTCGCCATTGAATTGATCCAGAACGCGAACGATCAGGCAGTGCGGGCAGCCGAGACTTCCGGTGCCATAGAGCCAACGACGGTCCGCATCATCTGGCGAGACGGTTTCCTTGCGGTGCTGAACCAAGGCCGCCCCTTCGACAAGCGCGGCCTGCGGGCCATCACGTCGTTAGCGTTGAGCGACAAGACCCAGGCCGAATTGGTTGGCAACAAGGGTGTGGGATTCAAGGCCGTCTACGAGGTCTGCGATGAGCCGCGCATCTACAGCGGGGAGCTTCGGTTCTCGGTCCCAACCAAGTTGTCCATCGAACAGCGTAGCCACCTCATCCGCGTGGCCAGCGAGGTGCTCGCTGAGCCTGCTAGCGCCGGCTTACGAGCAAGCCCGAATGGGCACGAAGATCTTCTGACCGAACTCTGGGCATCGCCACCGTTCTACTACCCGAGGGCGCTCACTAGGGCAGACGAAGCAGAGGATCTCGGTTCCCTCGGCCTCGGAAGCTTCGGAGGGTTCGCCACGGCAGTTGTCCTGCCTCTGCGTGAAGGTGTAGAGAGCAAGGTGGAACGAGCGTTGAAGGGCCTGATGGCGCCGGGGACGCTGCTTTTCTTGCCTGGCGTGGACTGTCTGATCGTCGAGCGCAAGGGGGAGGCAGAAAGAGTCCAGCGTCACTCTCTCGGGACTCTTGCGCCTGGCATCGAGATCGTGGGCGTTGATGTCGATGGGGCGAGGACACGTTTCTGGTGCTTGAAGGGCGAGGTCAGGACGGCGAGGCTCGCTGAGGCTGCCAGGGAATTGGAGCTCGAGTCGTGGAAGGAGATCGTTCACGCTCCCATCGCGGTCGCGCTACCGGTGCCCATCGATGGGCGTCCTCTGGGAGCGTCCGGGGTCTTCTCCATGGGGCTGCCGACCGCGCAGCCCACCGGGTTGCCGCTCTGGGTGGATGGTCGATTTCATGGAAGCCTGAACCGGGACGGGCTGGATCTGACGACGGTCTACAACAGCGAGGTCCTGACCGGGGCGCGGGCCCTGTTCGCGCGCCTGCTCGACCATCTCCGGCGTAGTGATGACGTCGTCCTCCGCAGAGCGGCGACCTTCGCCCTGGAGCGCGGGGATGGTGCGCTTGCGAAGCATGCGGACTGGGGAGAGAAGACTGTTCTCTGCGCCGACAACGCCTATCGACGACCCGGCGAAGTCTGGCTCCCCACACAGCGACTGTTCGAGAAGCCCGATGGTGAACTCACCTCGATGCCCTTTGACCTGTTGAGGCAGTACAGGACGGATGGCCAGCACCTACCGGAACAGCAGCTGCTCGAACATGCAGAGGAGTTGCTGGAGGGGCTGGGTGTCGAGAGCAAGGACGATGGGGAATGGCTTGAGCGAGCAGATGGCCTGTCGCCGCTCGAGAGGGGCGCACTTCATCTCCTCGACGAGGGCGGGGACTGGCAGACCTTCCTGGAGTGGGTGGTTTGGAGGTTCGCCCTGGATGACTTGAGGGACCAGGCATTTCTCCCCGTCGTGGAAGGCATCGCGCGCCCGTCGCAGAAGATCTACCTTCCGGTTCGCACGCGGGCCGAACCGCTGCACCCTCTCGTGGCTCGACGGTTGCTGTTCCTCGATGACCGGGCCATCGAGATTCGGGAGGGCCGGAACCTCACTCCGCTGGCCGAGGATCTGACGCAGCGGGAGAGGCTGGTGCGAAGACCGCGGCTGTTCGAGCTGCTCAAGCAGGGTTTGGTGCCAGCGATGGTCGATTCAGATGAACCGACACGATGGCAGCTGCTGGGCTTGGCAGTGCGTTGGCTCGCCGAGCTCAAGCAGGAAGGGAGAACCAAAGCTACGGATCTGCCGATCCTGCTCCCCGTTCGTGGTACATGGCTTCCGGCGCAGCGGTGCTACTTGGGAATGGGATGGGGCGAGGGACTAACTGACTGGCATGAGGCCGCCCTCGAGCGAGCCTACGCAGACCAGCGGTTGCGGTCTTGGGCGGAGGTCTCGGAGGAGTTCCCTCGTGCTGACCGCGAGAGCTGGTCAGAGGCTATGGACATCCTCGGGGTTGGAGAGCTGCCAAGGCTCATGAAGCTCGACGTTGAAGGGTCTCCATTCAGGAACTCGGCTGAGAGTTTCCACCGGAAGCGCAACTTCGTATCTGGACTGGCTGGACGGCAGGGTGAGCTTTTCGATGAGTACCTCGACTGGATCGTTACGAACGTGAAGTCCGAGTGGGTGCACCCCCGTGACCACAAGTTCAGCGCGGTGCACTGGGTGGACGGGATCGAACACGAGTCTGCGCGCCAGTCCATCATCGAGCTCATCCTCGGCCACCCTGATGGCTACCCGCTCGAGACGAAGGTCTTCCATGGGGATCGCGGTAGCACAGCGCCGGATTGCTGGCTCTGGGTGCTTCGGTCCCTGGGAGTCACCTTCAACGGCCGGCCTGCGAATGAGGTGTGGCTCGTCTCCAACGACGACTCGGAACGTTGGTGGACCAGCCTGGCCGACAAGGTATATAGCGGACACGCTTCGTCGCCTGCCTTGTTGCGGTGGCTCGGGGTCTACTCCATCCAGGATGCTCCGACCCAACGCCTTGTCGATGCCTTGCATCAGCTCGCTGTTCTTCTCACGAGGAAGCAGGACCTTCAACGAGATCGTCGCGCTATCTCCTTGGCCATCGAACTCTGGACGAGACTGTCCGTTCGCCTGGACAATGACGATCTGATCGGCCTGGACCGACTTGGGGCGAAGGCTCTGCCTTTGTTCTACCGTCACGACCTCGTGCCTCGCCTGCTGGACGAGGATGTGTTCGTTCTCGTCGAGGATGACAGGGAACGCGCCCGTTGGCTCCGTGACATGACGGGTCGCCACGGCTTGCCGTTCCGCCGCGAGCCGCCGAGGCAATTCGTGGACCACCTTCGAGGGGTTCTCGGGGAGCGGCGTGTACGGCGTGCCAGCGAGGAAGCCGTCGATCCTGGTTTCGAGCCTTTTGCAAGGGACAGAAATCTGCTGGAGGTGTTGAATGAGGAGAACTCCGGGGACATTGAGCTCGATCTCGCGGCGCTGTTGACCTTTGCGCTCCCAGGGGCGACCTTGAAGGTGCCGTCAGAGGCCTTCACCAAGCTCTCTGAACGACGGGTCCAGCGCGGTAGGTTCAGGGGTGCCGAGTCCGGCTTCTACGACCGCAGGAACAGAACGCTCTATGTAGGCCATGACGTGTCCGCGTTGGATGAGCTCTGGCGCGTGGTCGGCGAGAGATCTCGGCATGTGTTGGGCGCATTCGCTATGGCACGGAGGGCGGGTGAGGCCGAGCAATTCCTCGAACGGGAGAACATTGGGCCCGATGAGCTGAACCTAAAGCGGAAAACACCGGCAGCACAACCCGCGGGGCAGCACTTGTCC
>CAZHIK010000974.1:0-3779 GCA_964532635.1 uncultured Enterobacterales bacterium | reverse complement strand
GTCGCCGACGCTGCTACCCGCCCCCAGCTACCCCGAAGGGGTTCCGTTCAACGACGAGTGGGCCGTGGGCCGCAGGTACTTCTCGTTGAGCTCCATAGCGAAGCTCACCGAATCCGGCGCCACGCCCCCGCTCCTGGGGGGTCGATGATCCTCCTACCCACCCGAGACCCTGGTGATACTACCTGGGAAGGGCAGAGCCCCTCCCAGACCCTCCCGCTGACTTAGGAGGGGGGATTCTCCCCCCTGTCACCCCCCTGATCCGGAGACCAACGACTACGAGGACCTGAGGCCTTCATACACCACTCGTTGGGGCACAAGTCCACCCGACGGACCCCAGCCACCAGGCGCTGGTAGCGGTCGTGTGCTGGGAGGCTCGCGGTCAGGTCCTGGGCCACATGGAGGAGGACGTCGAGGGCGGCGGGCATGGGGAAGCTCCCAAGTATCAGAAACGAGTACAAAGTAACAGAAAAGAGAACGTGCTGGCGTATCAAAAATGAGAACTGTCGGGCGAAACGACAGCTTCGAGCGTCATCGACGTGGTGGCACGGGCCTTGCGTATCTACTGGTCCCAATAACGAGGAGTCGGCCCTTTGCAGCTCTGCTCCTCCCATCACTGCGAGGAACCACCATGACCCCCTCCCGTAAGCTCTGGCTGCTGCTGGCCCTGACGGTCGGCGGCGCCTTCGCCATCCTCGGCTTCTTCGGCGCCGAGGTCTACCGCCACGCACCCCCCATCCCCGAGCAGGTCGTCACGGCTGACGGCGAGCTGCTGATGACCAAGGAGGACATCCTGTCGGGCCAGGAGGTCTGGCAGAGCATCGGTGGCCAGCAGGTGGGCTCCATCTGGGGCCACGGCGCCTACCAGGCCCCCGACTGGACCGCCGACTGGCTGCACCGCGAGGCCGTCGCCATGCTTGACCGCTGGGCTGACGCCGAGCACGGCCAGGCCTACGAGGATCTGAACCTCGAGGCTCAGGCTGCGCTGCAGGCCCGGCTCGAGGCCGAACTGCGCGCCAACACCTGGGACGAGAGCCGGGGCTCGGTCACGGTCAGCGAGGATCGCGCTGCGGCCATGGCCGCCGTGGCCGATCACTACGACTCCCTGTTCGGCGGCGACCCGACCCTGCACGATCTGCGCGAGAGCTACGCCCTGAGCGAGAACCCGCTGCCGGATCCAGAGCGGCGGGCCCTGATGTCCGACTTCTTCTTCTGGACCGCCTGGGCCGCCACCACCGAGCGGCCGGGGACCACGGTCACCTACACCAACAACTGGCCCCACGAGCCCCTGGTGGGCAACGCGCCCAGCGCCGCCAACCCGATCTGGTCCATGGTGTCGGTGATCCTGCTGCTGGCGGGCATCGGCGCCTTGATCTGGTGGAAGGTAATCCACGAACGCGAGGAGGAGCCCCCCCAGGCCCCCTCGACCGATCCCCTGGACGCCATGATCCTGACCCCCTCGATGCGCGCGGTGAAGAAGTACGCCTGGACGGTCGTGCTGCTGCTGGTGGTCCAGGTGCTGCTTGGCGGGTTGCTTGCCCACTACTCCATCGAGGGCCAGAGCTTCTACGGCCTCCCCCTAGCCGAGATTCTGCCCTACGCCGTGGTGCGAACCTGGCACGTGCAGGCCGGCGTCTTCTGGATCGCCACGGCCTTCCTTGGCACGGGCCTGTTCCTGGCTCCCGCCATCGGTGGGCGTGAGCCCCGCCTCCAGCGCCTGGGCGTCAACGCCCTGTACGGCGCCCTGCTGCTGGTGGTGAGCGGCTCCTTCACCGGCCAGTGGTTGCGCATCCAGCAGAAGCTCGGGGACACCGTCGGATTGTGGTTCGGCCACCAGGGCTACGAGTACGTGGACCTGGGCCGGGCCTGGCAGATCGCTCTGTTCGGCGGGCTGATCCTGTGGCTCTTCCTGATGGCCCGCGCGCTCTGGCCCTCCCTGGTGCGGGCCCACGAGCAACGGCCGCTGCTGGCCCTGTTCACCGGCTCCACCATCGCCATCGCCCTGATGTACGGCTCCGGCCTGATGTACGGCGCGCGCACGCACCTTAGCGTCATGGAGTACTGGCGTTGGTGGGTGGTGCACCTGTGGGTCGAGGGCTTCTTCGAGGTCTTCGCCACCGCCGCCCTGGCCTTCGTCTTCGCCCGCCTGGGCCTGGTGCGGGTGGCCAGCGCCACCGCTGCGGTGATCATCTCCACCGCCATCTACCTGGGCGCCGGCATCCCCGGCACCTTCCACCACCTCTACTTCGCCGGCACCCCGGTGAGCATCATGGCCGTGGGCGCCAGCTTCTCGGCCCTCGAGGTCGTGCCCCTGGTGCTGGTGGGCTTCGAGGCCTTCGGCAACCTTCGCGCCCAGCGCGCCGCCCCCTGGATGGCTCGCTACCGCTGGCCGCTGATGTTCTTCCTGGGCGTGGCCTTCTGGAACATGGTGGGCGCCGGTCTGTTCGGCTTCCTGATCAACCCCCCCGTCGCGCTGTACTACGTGCAGGGCCTCAACACGACCCCCGTGCATGGCCACACCGCCCTGTTCGGCGTCTACGGCCTGCTCTCCCTGGGCCTGATCCTGCTGGTGCTCCGCCGGATCGACCCCGAGCACGCCTGGAAGGACGGCTCCCTGAAGATGGCCTTCTGGGGCATGAACATCGGCCTGTCGTTGATGGTGGTGCTCTCGCTGCTCCCCATCGGCATCGCCCAGGCCTGGGCCAGCATCGAGCACGGCCTGTGGTATGCCCGCAGCGCGGACTTCCTGCAGCTCCCCATCCTCGAGACCCTGCGCTGGCTGCGCATGATCGGCGACACCATCTTCATCGTCGGCGTGGGCTCCCTGGCCTTCTTCGTGCTCGGCACCCGCTTCGGCTGGTCCTACGAGCGAGACCAGGGCACCTCGAGCACCCAGCGCACCGTCTGAACACAATCTCATCCCCAGAGAACCGAACCAGGAGACCGAACCATGAAGGTCCGTATCATCAGAGAAGAGTGCATCGCCTGCGGCGTCTGCGCCGGCATCGCCCCCGAGGTGTTCACCATGGGCGAGGACAGCGCCGAGGTGGAGAGCGAAGACGTGCCCACCGAACACGAGGAGGCTGTGCGCGAGGCGGCGGAGAGCTGCCCGACCGAGGCGATCATGGTCGAGGAGTAGGGGCGTATCAGCTTTGTCCCCGGTGCTCCCTACCGTTCATCCACCAAGTCGAGTCCTAAGTTGGTCCCGAGGCTCCTCCTCGGGACCGCTGGCGTTGTACCCGCACGAGGCGCGACAGCGCACTTCCGACAGGTCATGACAACCCCTTCCAAACCCATAGAAAAGGGAGATCGGTCAAGCTGACAGGTGTTGAGGAGTTCCGACATGTCAGACCTGCCAGCAGCTCGAGAACTGTTCGATGCCGTCCGCGAAGACATGGGCGATCCGCCCTTCGTCGTGCTCGATGGAGTGCCCGGTCCACGGTCAGCGAGGGCTGCGGCCGAGAGGCTGTCCCGTCATCCGCGAGGCGGCCTGGTCGCCGCCGTGATGGGTGACCACGCGGCGGCCTCACTGATCACGGTGAGCCTGAAGAGGATGGTGGGCGAGGAGTTCGTGGACGTCCGTTCGGCCCCGGTGAAGGAGGGCACCCTCATCCTGGCCGAGGTCCCGCCCCGCCTGAAGCCTCGATCACGGTCGCGCGCTGCCGAGGCCAGGGCCGCGCGCGCCATGCTCGACCTCGACAGCGCCGAGCTGCGCCCCGTGCTGGGGGCCACCATGCAGGAGCTGGACGACGACGCCTTCGCAGACCTGAACCTGCGCGGGG
>CAZHIK010000973.1:0-3780 GCA_964532635.1 uncultured Enterobacterales bacterium | reverse complement strand
ACTTCTCGGCGAGGTTCTCGGCGGTGGTGCCCATGTGGTAGTCGTTGAAGGCCTCCCACAGGCCATCCTTGATCATCAGGTCGGTCAGCTCGGTGTGGCCCATGCGGGCGCCCCAGCGGGCCTTGACCATGGCGTAGGGGGTCATGGACATGTTCTCCATGCCACCGGCCACGATGACGTCGGCCTCGCCGGCCTTGATCAGGCTGGCCGCCAGACCCACGGTGCGCAGGCCAGAGCCGCAGACCTGGTTGAAGGTGAAGGCGGTGGACTCGATGGGCAGGCCGGCGCTGAGAGCGGCCTGGCGGGCCACGTTCTGGCCTTGGCCGGTCTGCAGCACGCAGCCCATCATGACCTCGTCGACATGGCCGGGCTCGACGCCGGCGCGGGAGAGGGCTTCACGAATGACGATGGTGCCGAGCTGAACGGCGGAGACGGTCTTGAGGGCGCCGCCGTAGGAGCCGATGGGGGTGCGGACGATGCTGGCGATCACGATGTCCATGGTGTTCTCCGAAGAATACAGGGGAAAGCTGGGGAAAGGTTAGACGCGCTCGACGATCATGCTGACGGACTCGCCACCGCCGAGGCAGAGGCTGGCCATGCCGTAGCGCTTGTCGTAGCGCTCGAGGCAGAACAGCAGGGTGACCAGCACGCGGGCGCCCGAGGCGCCGATGGGGTGGCCGATGGCCACGGCGCCGCCGTGGACGTTGACCTTGGCCTCGTCGATCTCGAGGGTCTTGACGATGGCGACGGAGCTGGTGGCGAAGGCCTCGTTGATCTCGTGGAGATCGATGTCCCTCTCTTCGAGCCCGGCCTTCTCGAGGACCTTGGGGATGGACTGGATGGGGGCCACCAGCACGTCCTCGAGGGGCACGCCTGCAGCGCCCTGGGCCACCACGCGGGCCATGGGCTTCAGGCCCTTGGCGACCGCGACGTCTTCTGCCATCAGCAGCACCGCGGCAGCGCCGTCGCTGATCTTGGAGGCGTTGCCGGCGGTGACGCAGCCGTCGCGCTTGAACGCAGCGCGCAGCTTGGCGAGCACCTCGAGGGGGGTGGGCTTGGGGGTCTCGTCCTCGGCGAAGACGGTGACCTTGCCGCGCCGGCCCTTGATCTCGACGGGTACGATCTCGGCCTCGAACTCACCGGCAGCCTTGGCAGCCAGAGCCTTCTCGTAGGAACGAGCGGCGTACTCGTCCATGTCCTGGCGACTGACCTCGAACTTGTCGGTGACCAGCTCGGCGGTCATGCCCATGTGGAAGTCGTTGACCTTGTCCCACAGGCCGTCGTGGACCATGGCATCCAGCACCGGGGCATGCCCCATGCGAGCCCCGCCGCGGGCCTTGGGCATCAGGTAGGGCGCCAGGTTCATGTTCTCCATGCCGCCTGCCGCGACCACATCCGCATCTCCACATGCGATGGCTTGGGCGGCCAGCATGATGGCCTTGAGCCCAGAGCCGCAGACCTTGTTGACGGTGAAGGCGCCGCCTTCCTGGGGCAGCCCGGCCTTCATCATGGCCTGGCGAGCGGGGTTCTGACCGAGGCCATGGGGCAGCACGTTGCCCATGATCACCTCGTCCACGATGGCCTTGTCGACGCCAGCGCGCCTGACGACCTCTTCGAGGACGACGGCGCCCAGCACGTCGGCCGGGGTGGAGGAGAGCGTTCCGGCGAAGTCGCCGATGGGGGTGCGAGCGGCGCTGACGATCACGACGTTGCGCATGGTGGGTCCTGGGGAAAGGAGTGAGGTCGAAGGGCAGGAAAGACCGGCTCCCTATCGCGCATAAAAAGGGGTCGCTACGACGGGGATCAGCTCCCGGCCAGCCGGCTGTATTGCGACACTTGCTGCGCCGCAACACGGATTGCTGCACAGCAGCGCCCTAGGGCACCGGGTCTGGGTAGCCGCCCTCCGGCGGGCTGACCCGGCGCCACAGGCCGTAGCCCCCGCCGCCGTCCACCACCTGCCAGGCGTCGTCCAGGTGCTCGAGCACAGCGTCGTCCTGTGGCACCAGCAGGACCTCGGCGAAGTCCAGCGTGATGGGCCAGGGGCCGGTCCAGGCGTGGGGCGTACCGCCATCGTTGTAGCACTGCATGCTGGCCCACAGGACCCGGCGCCCCGAGAGCGCAGCGATGAGCCGGTAGTCGGTGATCACCCGCGCGTCCGGCGGTACCTGGGCAATCAGGCCGTCGATGGCCGCCACCTCCACCGAGCCAGCGGCCTCGGCGTTGCGCTGCCACAGGCCCTGCTCCAGGCGGCCCCGCTGGCCGTGGAAGGCCAGCACGCAGGACAGGATCATGGCCACGATCACCAGGGCCTGGGCTTCGCGCCTGCGGCGCTTGCCGAGCTTGTCGAGCACCCAGGCCCAGCCCATCACACCGCCCGCGGCGAAGAAGGGGATCAGCGCGTGCCGGAGGTAGGGGTAGGTTCCGGTGAAGGCGTGCCACTCCCGGTGGGTGTCCAACATCAAAAAACCCAGCTGCGGCAACAGCATCAGCAGCATGGTCGGGCAGAGCAGCACGGTGCCGAAGCCGCCGGCGAGCAGCAGGCCGATGTGGACCACACGATCGTGGGTGAGGTGCGCGGGCACCGCCGGCGCCGCCCCCACGTCCCGGAAGAAGGTGAGCGGGTTGAAGTGGAAGAAGAAGTTTCCCTTGAACAGCAGCAGGAAGACCAGCCAGGCCAGCCCGATGCCGAGGAGGATCAGGGCGTCGCTGCGCCGGCGCTTGCCGAAGGGCAGCACCAGCATCGCCAGCGCCAACATGGGCAGCAGGTAGCCGCTCTCCTCCCGGGCGAAGGCTACGATGAGCGCCCCGATGACCAGCCGCCAGCGGCAGGGTCGCGCGAGCCCCCACAGCAGCAGCAGGAAGCCGGGGATGAAGAAGACCACGGGCCGGAAGTCCGCCAGAGCCGCGGTCTGGACCGGCAGCCACACCAGGAAGGCCACCGCCGCCGCCAGCCCGAACCACGGGGAACCAGTGCGATCCCGAGCCATCCCCGCAAGGGGGATGGCCGCAAGGCACACAGCCGCCACGTTGAACAGCAGCAGGGTGGAGGCCTCGGGCCGCAGCATGAACAGGGGTAGCAGCAGCGCGAAGATGGGGTGGAAGTGCACCATCTCGAAGAAGCCGACCGGCTCGAGCAGCAGGGGCGAGGTCCAGTCCCGGCCTTCGGAGGCGTTGAACAGGATCTGGGTGAAGAAGGCCAGGTCGTGGGCCCACTGCACGTTGTGGGCCGCCCACGCCTGCCACGCCCGCCGGCCAAGCGCGTACACCGCAGCCAGCGCGAGCAAGGTCGGGGCCCAGCGGATCAGCTTTTCGCGCATGGAGGAGGACTAACACTGCAAGATTCTCGAACTCCACGCGTACAGGGGGAGGCACAGCGCCGGCACCTCCCGTCAGCTTGCCGTGACTTCCCAGAACAGCTAGGGTCCAAGCGACCGAATCCCCCCCAGGCGGCTCGCATATCTCGAGCGAGCCAGAGTACTTCCGGAGCGTCAGATGGGTTTCTTCGATCGAATTGCCAATGTGTGGAAGGGCTTCTTGAGCCTCTGGGTCTCCGACATCGAGACCCGCAACCCCGAAGCGGTCTACGAGTCCGCCATCGAGGAGCGCATCAAGAAGCACCGCGAGCTCAAGAAGGCCGTCAGCGGCATCGTCTACCTCCGCAACAAGCTGTCCACCGAGCTGGAGACCAAGGAGCGCGAGCTCAAGGAAGTCAACGTCCAGATCCCGGTGGCCATCGAAGAAGGCGAGGACGAAGCCGCCCTGGTGCTCATCCAGAAGAAG
>CAZHIK010000972.1:0-3783 GCA_964532635.1 uncultured Enterobacterales bacterium | reverse complement strand
GCTTGCGCAGCATGGCGTTGGCCTCGGCCCGTGCGATAGCCTCCACCAACAGCGCGGTGCCGATGCCGTGCCCCCGCCACTCCTGGCGGACCAGCATCTCGAGCCGCCCCAGGTGGGCCATGCGCGCCAGGCGCTCACCGTGGACCGTGAGGCTGCCCACGACGCCCGCACCGCTGGCCTGGGCCACCAGCAGCAAGCCGTTGGGCTGGGTGCTCAGGGCGCCGATCATGGCACGCACCTGTGGAACCGTCGCGGCGTACTCATCGGCTCGGGTGGCGAACCAGCGCCCCTCCCGCAGCACCTCGTGCCGCAGCCCTCGAAGCGCCGTGTCGTCGGAGGGCCTCGCCGAGCGGACCCGGATGCCCTGGGGAGTGCTCATCAGGTGGTGCGCGGTGCGGGCGCCCCGTTGTCACCGCGCAGGCGGCGCAGGCCAGCGAGGGCCTGACCCGGCAGGTGGCCGTGACGACGCTTGGCGTGGCGCAGGCCCCGCAGGCCGGCCTTGAGGGCGTCGCCTACCGGGCCCATCGTCTCGGAGGTCATCGCCTTGGCCAGCTGCGGGTGGGTGAGCACCTTCAGCAGCGGGTGAGGGAACCTGCCGGTGCGGCTCAGGAACAGCAGCGTGTTGGCGTAGCTGTCGTGGCGCTCGAAGAACATCTTGTCGTAGATTTCGGCCTTCTCATCGACGATGAGGCCGTCCTGGGTGGCGAGCGTGTGCAGCGCGGTGCCGGGGTAGTAGATGATCGTGAAGACCTGCAGCCGGTAGGGCTTGGGCAGCCGCGCGATGAGCCGCAGGGTCTCGAGCTGGTCTTCCAGGGTCTCGTAGGCCACGTCGTAGATGACGTCGTAGTGGGGCGGCGCTGTGCGGTCGGCGTACTTGGCCAGGATGCGCGCGGTCTCGAGGATCTTGTCGTTGCCCTGGCTCGAGCGCCGGAAGAGTCGCTGGATGCGCTTGGATCCGTGCTCGATGCCCACCTGGATGCACCGCACGCCGGCCTCGATCCTCAGCGCGTACTTCTCCTCGGTGATCGTGGCCGGCGAGCCGAGCAGGTACATGGGATCGCCCACCCGGGCCTTGTACTCGGTGCCGAAGTGGCGCATGTCGTCGACGGTCCTGCCGAAGAAGGAGTCGTCGGAGAACCACATCATGTTCACCCACGGATACTCGCGCTTGATCCACTCGAGCTCCGCCAGGACGTTCTCGACCGAGCGGAAGCGCACATACTTCTGGCGCGGGTAGAGGCTGCGCATGAAGCTGTTGCCACAGTAGGCGCAGGCGTGGGGGCAGCCGCGGCCGGTCATGGTCTGGTAGCCGAGCCGGCCGAACTGGGCGGCCACGGTGCCCTCGGAGATGAAGGTGCGCAGCAGCTCCTTGGTGGCGGGCACGATGCGACCATCTCTCAGGAAGTGATGATCCTCGAGGGACCAGTCGGGCATCCCGAAGATGTCCAGGTCCTGCTCGAGGGTGCCGGGAGGGTTCTTGACCAGTTCCTCGCCACGCTTCCAGACCAGCCCGCGGATGTCGCCGAGGTCCTCGGTCAAGTCGGCCTCGAGCCGGCGGATCAGGGACAGGGTGGTGTGCTCACCCTCACCAACGATGACGTAGTCGGCCCAGGCCATGCACTCATCGGGCCGCACCGAGGCGTGGAAGCCACCCCAGACCACCGGGACGCCAAGCCGCTCCTTGATCACCTGGGTCACCTGCTTGGCCGAGTCGAAGTAGTGGGTCATCAGGGAGAAGCCCACCAGGTCGCTGTCCTTCAGCACCTCCACGAGATCCTCGAGGGCCTGGGTGGGGTAGCGCTGCTCGCTCTGGGCGACGTGCTCGGTGGTGCCCTCGCCGATGCGGTCGGGCATGCAGATCACCTGGGTGTCGTGCCCGTGGGCGCGAAGCCAGGAGGAGATGGAGCGCAGCCCGTAGTTGGTGATGTCCGGGTAGGGGCTGATGAGGGAGATCTTCATGCCGGCTCCGGCGCGGGGGCCTGCGGCCCTGGGGGAAGGCGAGGCGCAGGGTAGCCCTGGGCCGGATGGCCGTCAACGGCGCGATGCCTCCGCAGCGAGCGCAGATACCGCCGAAAAGTGGGAATGGCTCCGGGAGGGCCTCGTACCAGGGGCGTACGTTCCGGAGGTCACGATGGGTGTTGGCGGGTACGACGGCTTCATCGCTCTCGCCAAGGAGGTCCGCCGGGCCCGGCGCGATCAGGCTGAGCGCCTCGAGCGGCGCCGTCAGCAGGTCGATGAGCGCAGGGAGCGCCTGCTGGCCCGCGGCGAAGACCTCTCCGGCCCCGTGGAGGGCATGACCTGCCCCGGCTGCCTGCGGCACTACCCATTCGGCGACAACTGCACCCACTGCGGCACCGAGCTGGTCTGCGCCAGCCTGGTGGGTGCCATGCGCGAGCCCACCCCTCCCCGCCTCAGCCTGAGCGCCTTCCCCGCGCTGGCGCTGCTGGTCGCGATCCTGATCGTCGGCGGCAGCGTCGGTGTGGTGCTGCTGCTCGGCAGCATCCACTGACGGAGGACGTCATGGGAATCTACGGAAGCGACGGTGTGGTCAAGACGATCTCCAGCATGGCCCGCGAGCGCCAGGAACGCAGCGACCGCCGCGCCGCGCGCATGGAGGCCTGGGACCAACGGCTCCACGAGCGCTACGGACACCGCACCCAGCAGGCGGTCCCCAGCGAGGAACTGGCCTGCCCGCTGTGCTTCACCCACTACGCCTTCGGTGACAACTGCCCCGACTGCGGCAGCGCCCTGACGGGCGTGAGCGTCCTCGAGGCCGAGCGCAGTGAGGTCGCGCTGAGACCCAGCCTGGCCAACACACCCGCGCTGGGCGTGCTGCTGACCGCGCTGGGCTGCCTGGCCTTCCTGGTTCTGGTGCTGGTCGTCTTCGGCGGCGACCTGAACCCGCTGATGTCTCGGCTGATGTACTGAGGCGCTACCAGCCGTTCTTCTCGTTGATCTCTGTGACCACGTTGTCGTCCAGGATCACCTCGCGGGTGAAGTGCCGGATCGCGTGGTAGCTCGAGCCCTCCTCGGGGTCGTACACCATGATGGTGCCGTCTTCCTGGGTCTCGAAGCGGTAGATGAACATCTCGGAGCGGCTGGCCGGGCGACCGACGAGCTTCTTCTTGTCGTATGGAACGCCCCACGCCATCAGCACCATGTCGCCGGTGAAGCCGTTGTCGACCTCGCCCGAGACGATGGCTTCGCGCTTGCGCTCGTCGTACTGGTAGAAGATCTCCCACAGGGTCTTGCCCTGGAAGTTCGTGGACTTCAAGAAGGCGTTGCGCTCTTCCTCGGTCTTGCCCTTGAGGAAGCCCTTCTGGGTCTCTTCGTCCATGAAGGGGCGCAGGGCGTAGTAGTGGTCGAACTCAGCCGCGGTGAGGTGCTTGACCCGCTTCTTCCAGCAGCCAGCAACGACGACGAGGGCGAGCACGAGCAGGAGACGACGCATGGGATCCTCCAGAGAGAGAGACCGGAACCCGCAGGTCACGGCAGCCAATCCGCTCCTAGCAAGCTCCTCCCTGCCCTTCCACCCCACTTGGCGAGGACTTGGCAGGTCGCCGCCCCTCGCCTAGTATGACGACGCAGGAGTTTCGACCGATGCGAATGTATCGCTCCGCGCGCGGTTCACCCCCGCCCGCCGATACCGGGCTTCGGGAGGGGATAAACCCCTCCCCTACATCGATTCGCGGAACATCTCGGGATCGGTCAGAATCCCTGTGGCCGACTACTAGTCCCCTGTCGCGAATAATCGCAGAAAAACGGAATGGATCACGGCACCAT
>CAZHIK010000971.1:0-3789 GCA_964532635.1 uncultured Enterobacterales bacterium | reverse complement strand
AACGAGGCCATCGACGCTCTGCGCAAGCTCAAGGACGCCAACAGCATCCCGGCCTTCGAGATGGCCCAGCTGCGTGCCACCGGCAAGGAGAAGGCCTGGCTCGAGGAACTGGTCGAGATCTTCTACGCCTACCAGGACCTCATCGGAGGCGGGAGCCCCAACGTGCCCTACTGGGGAGAGACCGGCTGGTCCGAGGGCGCCATCCAGTCCTTCGGCGAGCCCATCCCCATCGCGGTCGATCGTTTCGGCTCGGTCTACGTGGCCGACGTGGGCAACAACCGGGTGCAGCGCTTCGCCGAGAACGGCCGGCCCGATCGCATCTGGGGCGGCCCGCCCGACATCGCCAACAGCTGGTTTGGCCGAAGCCGCCCCTGGTACGTCTCCGGCTCCGCCCCGGGTGACGGGCCCGGCAAGTTCCACAACCCCATCGCGGTGGAGCTGATCCCCGAGAAGGAGATGGACCTCATCGCGATCCTCGACGCCGAGCGCCGGGTCCAGATCTTCGATCCCGAGGGCAACCAGCTGATCGGCTGGCACCTCAACACCAACCGCGAGGTCGAGCCCGCCCTGGGCGGTGAGGGCCACCTGGCCTACCTGGCCAACAAGGGCCTGCTCTACGCCTTCTTCGGCTCCGAGGCCATCGCCTTCGACATCCACGGCCAGGAGATCCTGCGCTTCGATATCGAGGACGGCACCCCCAACGACGTGCTGCCCTACAAGGGCAAGTTCCTGCTCGTCTACCGCGACGCCATTGTGCGCTACGAGGCCGACGGCTTCCGCGATCGCATCATGTGGGACATGGACGACTTCGACGTTGGCTACGAGGACGTCGATCTGGCCCTGGACGAAGAGGGCAAGATCTGGGCGGTGACCGACACCGGCCGCGCCTTCAAGTTCAAGCGCCCTGGCAAGCTCGAGTTCCAGGTCGACATCAGCGAGTACTCCCTCGAGCATCCGCGCTTCTGCGTGCGGGACGGCCTGCTCCACGCCACCGACCGCGACCGCATCATCGTCATCGACGCCCTGCAGAAGCGCATCGATGAAGAGGAAGCCGCGCTGCAGGCGGCGGAAGAGGCCGCGCTCCGCGAGGCCATGGAAGACGAAGAGTAGCGGTGGAGCTGACCGGCCAGGGCGGCATCACCGCCATCCTGGGGCCGACCAACACGGGCAAGACCCATCGCGCCGTGGAGCGGATGCTGCAGTTCGGCACGGGCATGATCGGGCTGCCCCTGCGGCTGCTGGCCCGCGAGATCTACGAGCGCGTCAGTGTCCGGGTGGGGGCCGAACGCGTGGCCCTGGTCACCGGTGAGGAGAAGCGGGTGCCGCCGGGGGCCCGCTACTGGGTGTGCACCGTGGAGTCCATGCCTGTGGACCGGCCGGTGGCCTTCATGGCGGTGGACGAGGTGCAGCTGGCTGCCCATCCGGAGCGGGGCCACATCTTCACCAGCCGCATCCTGGACGCTCGGGGGGTGCGAGAGACCTGGTTCCTGGGAGCCGAGACCATCGCGCCCCTGCTCGAGCGGCTGGTTCCCACCGCTCAGTTCGAGACCTACCCCCGCTTCTCGAGCCTGCGCTACGCGGGGCGCCGCAAGCTCACCGCCCTGCCGCCCCGCACCGCGGTGGTAGCGTTCTCGGCCGCACAGGTCTACGCCCAGGCCGAGCGCCTCAAGGCCCGCCACGGGGGCACGGCGGTGGTGCTCGGGGCGCTGTCGCCCCGTACCCGCAACGCCCAGGTGGACCTCTACCAGCAGGGGGAGGTCCAGTACATGGTGGCCACCGATGCCATCGGCATGGGGCTGAACCTCGACCTGCACCACGTGGCCCTGTCTTCCGTGCACAAGTTCGACGGGCGCGAGCTGCGATCCCTGGAGCCCGCCGAGCTGGCCCAGGTGGCTGGCCGCGCGGGCCGCTATCGGCGTGATGGGACCTTCGGGGCCACCGCCGAGCTCGAGGGCATCCCCGACGGCATGGTCGAGGCGGTGGAGCAGCATCGCTTCCCGCCCTTGCGCTTCCTGTGGTATCGCAACACCGACCTGGACTACGGCAGCGCCGAGGGGCTCTGTGAGAGCCTGGCCCTCAAGCACCGAGCGGGCTTCCTGCGCCGGGTCCGCGACGCCGAGGACGAGCGCTCCCTGCACGCCCTGCTGCGCCGCGATGCCGTTCGCGACAAGGCTCGTGGTGAGTCGGCGGTGCGCCTGCTGTGGGATGTCTGCCGCATTCCCGACTACCGCAACCAGTTGTTCCAGGACCACTACGCCTTGCTGGAGGAGATCTACCTCCAGCTCGTGGGGAGCCGGGAGGTGCTGGCGGAGGACTGGGTCGCCGAACGGCTGGGGCGGCTGGACCGCGTGCAGGGAGAGATCGAGGCCCTGATGACGCGCATCGCCTTCGTCCGGACCTGGACCTACGTGGCCTACCACGGCTCCTGGCTTGACGACCCAGAGCACTGGCAGCAGCGCGCGCGGGCCATCGAGGATCGCCTGAGCGACGCGCTGCACGAGCGCCTCGCCCGGCGCTTCGTGGACCGTCGCACCGTGCTGCTGCTGCGCAGCGACGAGCGGGGTGAGATCCCCCCCGTCCACGTGGACGACGACGGAGAGATCCGGGCGGGAGAGCACCGCCTGGGGCATCTCGAGGGGCTGCGCTTCGTCCCCGCCGGGGACCTGGTGGGCCTGCACGGCCAGACGGCCTGGAAGGCGGTCAGGAAGGGGCTCGAGCGGCTGATGGCCGAGCGGGTCGAAGCCCTCGAGGGCGCGGAGTTCGACGAGCTCGAGGTCGACGAGATGGGCATGCTCTGCTGGGAGGGCGCCCGCCTGGGCCAGCTCGCTGCGGGTCGCTCGGTGCTGGTCCCGGCGGTGCGCGTCCTGCAGCTCGAGCTCATCAGCGGTCCGCAGCGCGCCCGGGTTCGTCGGCGCCTGGAGCGCTGGTGCCGGGAGGCCGCGCCCATGTTGCTGGCCCCGCTGCGTCGGTCTCAGGCCAAGCTGTTGGGCGATGCGGGTCGAGCCGTGGTCTACGCCCTGGAGCAGGGCCTGGGAGTCCATCCCGCCCGAGGCCTGCCTCTGGCGCGCCTGTCCCGCCCGGAGCGTCGCGCACTGGCCAAGCTGGATGTGCGGACCGGCACCGAGCACGCCTTCATCGCGTCTTGGGAGGAACCGCGCAGGTTGCGGCTGCGGGGGGTCCTGTGGTGCGTGCACGCCGACCTCGTCCCCATGCCCCCGTTCGCCTGGGCGGGGGAGCCCAGCCTCGAGCGCCCCCGAGACCTCCCTGTCGAGCTGGCTCGAGTGCTGGGCTACGCCCTGGTTGGTTCCCGTCTGGTCCGCGTGGACCTGCTCGAGGAGCTGGCCTTCAGGCTGCGCAAGCAGGCCAGACGCGGCAGCTTCGCCTCGCCCGACGAGTTGCTGGAGTCCCTCGATTGCGAACCAGCAGAGCTGGATGCCATGGTCGAGACCATGGGCTACCACCGCCTGGCCGCGGAGGGTGGGCGGCCTCGATTCGAAGCTCGGCCACGCCGCGTCAGGAGGAGATCCCGTCGTCCGTAGCCCGTAGCCAGCGGCGCCAAAGGCGCCGCTATGTGGCCGTCTCCATGGTCACGATCTGGGTGTAGGCGATGGTGGAGGAGCCGGTGCTCGAGGGGTAGTAGCTGGAGCTGTAGCCGGTATAGGCGGTGTCCCAGTGGGGATTGCGGAAGGTGCCGATGCCGGTGTCGACGCCGCTCCAGCTGTCGGTCTCCCAGTCGTAGGTCATCGAGCAGGTGTGGCCCACGCCCAGCAGGTAGACGTTTCCGGCGGT
>CAZHIK010000970.1:3046-3792 GCA_964532635.1 uncultured Enterobacterales bacterium | reverse complement strand
GCCGTAGCCCGTAGCCCGTAGCCCGTAGCCCGAGTCACCACCTGGGATTTGGGACACCGCCGGCGCTCCATCCGCCATCGTCACCTCGGGGCTCACGACCCCAGCACCGAGCGCACCAGCTCCTGCAGGGCGCGGGCCATCTCGGCGTCGTCGGTCAGAGAGTGCACCAGGGTGGCCTCGCAGGCTTCGGCCACCGGCAGGCCCGCGCCCACCAGCGAGGCGGCGTAGACCAGCAGGCGTGTGCTGGCGCCTTCCTTCAGGCCGTGGGAGCGCAGCTTGCGGGAGGCCTGGCCCATGCGCACCAGGGTGGCGGCCAATTCGGCGCCGCAGCCTGACTCCTGGGCGAGGATCTCGGCCTCCACCTCGGGCTCTGGGTAGTCGAAGGCGATGGAGACGAAGCGCTGGCGGGTGCTCTCCTTGAGCTCCCGGGTGACGCTCTGGTAGCCAGGGTTGTAGGAGATCACGATGAGGAACTCGTCCGGGCAGGAGAGCTCCTCGCCCAGGCGCTCCAGCGGCAGGATGCGACGGTCGTCGGTGAGGGGATGGATGACGGTGAGCACGTCGGCCCGAGCCTCGACCACCTCGTCCAGGTAGCAGATGGCCCCCTCGCGGATGGCGCGAGCCAGGGGACCGTCGCGCCACACGGTGGACCCTCCCTCGAGCACGTAGCGACCCGTGAGGTCGGCGGCGCTGAGGTCTTCCTGACAGGCCACGGTGATCAAGGGCCGACTCAGCGCTTCTGCCAT
>CAZHIK010000970.1:0-3036 GCA_964532635.1 uncultured Enterobacterales bacterium | reverse complement strand
GACGAAGCGGGTCTTGCCGCAGCCGGTGGGCCCCTTGAGCAGCAGGGGCAGCTTGTGCTGCGCCGCGGTGCGGAACAGCGAGATCTCGTTGGAGATGGGGCGGTAGTAGACCATGGAACGGCCCTCCGCTCGGCAACGTAGAGGGCTTTATCGCCGGAGTCAAAGCGGAACGCAGGATCCGGTCAGGAGGGCCCGAAGACCTCGAAGACCGTCTCCAGGGCGTCGTCGCTGCGCTCGATCACCGTCGCGGCTGCGGCCACGCGGTAGCTGCTGGTCATCAGATCGACCATCGCACCCTCGAGGGAGCCCCCTGAGATGGTGACTCGGTCCACGGGGTCGCTGGCCTGTGCGGACAGGGCCATCGCGCGCCTCCCCGCGCGGTCCACATCCCCGCCGCCGGCGCAAATCGCCTGACTGGCGTGGAGGATGGTGGTGGTCAGTCCGCCGGGAGGGATCTCGCTCACGTGGTGCAGCTCGAGCTCTGGATTCCCTGGCATCTTCGGATCTTCGGGCGGAGACCTTCAGCACCTACGCGGAGATATGAGGGGAGCATGAAGAACTCCCAGCTCCTCCTTCCGCTCCTGGTCATGCTCCCCGCTTGCCCGGCCCCTGGCGACAGCGCGGAGTCCGCTCCGCCCTCCGTGCCCGAGGGGCTGGACGGCAGTGCCCACGTGCTGTCGTTCCACGCCTGGTCCCTGGTGGGAAACGACCTGACTCCCGGAGGTGACTCCCTGGTGCTGACCCTCGAGCCCCCCACCGGCGCGGACGAGATCGAGCTCTGGATCGACGGTGGCTACGTCGGCGCCTGGCCGTCCAGCCCCGGGGTGGCCATCGACGCCGATCTCGGCGCACTGGCCGCCGGCGAGCACGAGCTGCTGCTGGCGGTGGCGGGCGAGGAGCAGGCCTTCGCACAGCTCTTCCTTCAGCGCAGCCACCCCTTGTACGTGCTGGTCACCAACGACTGGGATGTCTCCTACAAGGAGGACAGCTGGCTGGAGCGCCAGGAGGATCTGCACACCAACCACCCGGCGATGAAGATGACCCACTTCGTGGGCCCCTACACCTTCACGGATCCGGAGGTCAGCGGCGAGCACGCCGCTGATCTGGTGGCCTGGCTACAGGGCATGGTGGCCGACTTCGACGACGAGATCGGCCTGCATGTGCACCCCTACTGCAACTTCGTGGAGACCACCTCGGTCACCTGCCGCCACGAGCCCTCCTTCGGCTACGTCGAGGACGCCAGCGGCTACACGGTCCAGCTGTCGGCCTACACCCAGGATGAGACCGAGATCCTGTTCGAGCAGGCCAAGGCGCTGTTCGAGGACAACGGCATCGGCACCCCCACCTCCTTCCGGGCGGGGGGCTGGACCGCGGCGATCCACACGCTGCACGCCCTTGCGGCCACCGGCTTCGTGGCCGACACCAGCGGCGCCAACTGGGCCCGCCTCGAGGAGTGGGAGGGCATCGAGGATGCCGGGCTGTACGAGTGGAACCAGGAGAACTGGGCCACCATCGACGACACCAGCCAGCCCTACTACCCCAACGAGTCCGACCTCCTCAGTGACGCACCGCCGGTGGTGTCTTGCCTGGAGGTCCCGGACAACGGGGCCTTGGTGGACTACGTCGATGTCTACGAGATCATCGAGATCTTCGAGGCCAACTGGCCGGGGGGAGCTCCGCTGCTCGAGCCCACCACCTACGTCACCGGCTACCACCCGGTCTCCTACGACTTCCTCAACTCGGTGGCCCTCGAGGGCGGGCTGGACCACATCGACCAGTTCCTGGCCGCCGACGGCACGGGCCCGGTGGTCTACGAGACCATGAGCAACATGGCCTTGGTGTGGCCGGCGCCCTGAGCATCCTGGGGATCAGAACACGGCCTCTTGCCAGTCTTCCGGGAGCTCGACGTTCACCGGCTCGCTGAAGCCGGGGTAGGCGGGATGGGAGCGCACGCCCCAGGCCCAGCCCAGCAGCAGCAGCACCTGGAGCACGGCCAGGACTCGCCAGCCTGGCTTCCAGCGCTCCAGGGTCAGGCCCCCGCTGACCAGCAGCACCAGCCACGCACCCTCGAAGAAGAACTCGGGCCGCGCGATGCGCCAGAAGCCCGGGACCAGCTTCCAGGCCGCCATGAAGACCGGGTTCGGCACGCCCGCGTCCCGGACGCCCAGCAGCATCGGCCCCATGGAGAGCAGCCCGAGGACCAGCACCACCGCGGCACCCCAGCGGGCCTCGGCCCGCTCCCGGTGCAGCCACAGGCCCCAGGCGCCCAGCAGCATCAGCGGCAGATTCAGCACGCGCCACAGCTCGAGGTGGTACCACTGGGGCGGCCAGAGGCTCAGCACATCCAGGGCTGCCCTCTCCCAGAGAAAGCGGTGGGGATCCGACATGGCGCCAGCGTCCCGTAGCAGCAGGACCTGGACCAGTACGGGGCCGGCGACAGCCAGGGCACCGAGCCCGGCGCACGCCAGGGCACGCCGGCTGCGTGCCCCCACCAGCCACAGCGCCAGCAGCGCCAGGTTCACCAGGGCCAGGTACCAGTTGAACAGGGCGCATCCCCCCAGCACAGCAGCGCTGGCGAACATCCAGCCGCCGCCCCGGGTGCGGGCCCGATTCATCGCCCAGAGAAACAGGGGGATCCCGAAGACAGCGGACTTTTCGATGGTGTACCAGTTGACGTCACGGAAGACGTGCAGCCCCAGGGCGAAGGGCATCGCGACCATCGCGGCCGTCCAGGGGCGCAGCTCGAGGTCCCTCAGCAGCAGCCAGCCGAAGGCCCAGGCCACGAAGATCTGCACCAGTGCCTGGGCGTTGAAGGCCCCATGGGCGGACAGCACCAGGTCCAGCAGTGCGGTGAGCCACAGGTGCCCGACATGGATCCCGATCAGGGCCAGGGAGGGGTCGTCCAGGGCGCCCTGGGTGAAAGGCCGGAGCTGGACGCCGTCCAGGTAGAACAGGTAGCTGCCCGCCTTGTCGATGGTAGGCCAGGCCCCCCACACGGCCCGCTCCACCAGGGCGCCGGCCGGCGCGGTGAGCAGC
>CAZHIK010000969.1:0-3796 GCA_964532635.1 uncultured Enterobacterales bacterium | reverse complement strand
TCCCCGGATCTGGCGCCGGCCTGGGGTGAACTCTCGGTCTTCGAGGGCCGGCCGGCCGGCAACATCCGCTGCTGGTGGTCCCGCGCACCGGACCACACCTGGGGCGAGAGTGGCGTGTTCGCGGGCAAGGCCACCGCCGACAACTACTTCTGGCTCCACCGCTTCCGCGACGCCTTCGCTGCCTGGCACCGCGAGACCGGAGGCGCGGTGAGCGAGTGCCACATCTACGCTCCAGCCTCGGCCCACGCCAAGCCCGATGAAGAGCTACTGGCCGAGGTCCTCGGCGACATGGAGAACGCCTTCCCGGATCTGGCGGGGGCCTGCATCCACCAGGAGATCATCCGCAACCCGCCCACCCACATCGACTTCCCGGTGGGCTGCGCGGGCAGCTTCCCCACGGTGCGCACCCCCTTCGACGACCTGTTCCTGTGCGGCGACTGGGTCGATGGGGGGGCGGCCGTGCTGTACATGGAGCGGGCTTGCCAGACGGGGATCTCCGCCGCCAACGGGGTCCTCGAGGCCCGGGGCCTCGAGCCCTTCGAGCTGCTGTACCCCATCGAGCCTCCCCCCCACATGCAGGGCCTGCAGCGGATCCTACGAAAGGTCGATCGGCGCTTCCCGAGGGTGTGGCCGACAGGGTAGAGAGCCACCATGCGCGATCCTCTCTTCCAGCCGCTGTCCCTCGGTACCCTCGAGCTGCCCAACCGCATCGTGATGCCCGCGATGCACCTGGCCATGGGCCGCGCCTTCCAGGTCACCGATCCCATCGTCGACTTCAACGCCCGCCGGGCCCAGGGTGGCGCCGGCCTGCTCATCGTGGGCTACGCCACCATCGACCTGGCCTCGGGCAACCCCTCCAGCATCGGGGCCCACAGCGACGATCACATCCCCGGGCTCGCGCGCCTGGCCCAGGCCATCCAGGAGCACGGCTCGAAGGCGGCGGTGCAGATCAACCACGCCGGTCGCTACAACTACTCCATCTTCCTCGGGGGCAAGCCTGGGCTCGCCCCCTCAGCCGTGCCCTGCCGCCAGACCCGCGAGACTCCGAGGCCGATGAGCGAGGATCAGATCCTCGCCGCCATCGACGCCTTCGCCCAGGCGGCGCGGCGCGTCCAGGAAGCGGGCTTCGACGCCGTCGAGCTGTTGGCGGGCACCGGCTACCTCATCAGCCAGTTCCTCTCGCCCCACACCAACAAGCGCGAGGACGCTTGGGGTGGTGGCTTCGAGTCCCGCACGCGCTTCGGCCGCCACGTGGTCCGTGCCGTGCGCGCTGCTGTGGGGCCCGACTACCCCATCCTGGCCCGGGTAAACGGCAACGACATGGTGGCTGGCGGCATCGGGACCGAGGAGCTGCGCGACTTCGCCCAGGTCCTGGTGGCCGAGGGTGTTGACGCCCTGGACATGAACGTGGGCTGGCACGAGTCCAAGGTGCCCCAGATCGCCTCCGAGGTTCCCCCGGCTGCCTTCGCCTACCTGGCCCGTCGCCTGCGTCGTGCGGTTGACGTCCCGGTCATCGCCGGTCACCGCATCGACGATCCCGATCTGGCCCGGGAGCTGATCCGCGAGGGCGCCTGCGACGGCGTGGCCATGGGTCGCGCGCTGATCGCGGATCCGGACCTGCCCCGGAAGGCCCGCGATGGCGAGGAGCACCGCATCCTGCACTGCGTCGCCTGCGGCCAGGGCTGCCTCGACTCCATCTTCCACCTGCGCCAGGTGCGCTGCCTGGTCAACCCTCGAGCCGGCGTGGAGCGCTACCGCGGGCTCACCCCCGCCGATCCCCCTGGCCACGTCGTGGTGGTCGGCGGTGGACCCGCGGGCCTGATGGCCGCCACCACCGCCGCCGAGCGGGGCCACCGGGTCACCCTGTTCGAGGCCGAGCCGCGCCTGGGCGGTCAGCTGCACCTGGCCGGAGCGCCTCCGGGACGCGCCCAGTTCCAGCGCCTGGCCAGCGAGCTGGCGGCCCGCGCCCAGGCCGCCGGAGTGAAGGTGATGCTGGGCCGCCGGGTCGACGCACGGGCCATCGCCGCCGAGCAGCCCGACGCCGTGCTGCTGGCCACCGGCGCCCGCCCCGTGGTGCCTGGGATACCGGGCGCCGACTTGGAGCACGTGGTCCAAGCCTGGCAGGTGCTGGACGGCAGCGCCGTACCCGGCGACAGCGTCGTGGTGGTCGGGGGCAACGCCGTGGGCGTCGAGACGGCCCTGCTGGTGGCCGAGCGGGGCGCTCTGAGCGCCGAGGCGGTCAAGTTCCTGCTGCTGCACGACGCCGACAGCCCCGAGTCCATCGCGAGCGCGGCTCGCACCGGCGGGCGCGAGGTCGTCGTGGTGGAGCTGGCCACCAAGCTGGGTGTCGATCTGGGCAAGAGCACTCGCTGGGGCATGTTGCTGGATGTGGAGCGCTGCGGTGTGGACGTGCGCCTGGGCACCCGCGCGGTGTCCATCGTGCCCGAAGGTGTGATGGTGGAGCCCGCCTCCGGCGGCGAGCCCGCCCTGCTGCCCGCCGACACCGTCGTCCTGGCCCTGGGCGCCACCCCCCACAACCCCCTCGAGGCCGAGCTGTCCCAGCTGGACGTCCCGGTCCAGGTCATCGGCGACGCCGGCAAGGTCGCCGACGCCATGAAGGCCACCCACGCCGGCTACCAGGCGGCCCGCAAGCTGGATCTGTAGGGTGCCCCCCCGCATCCTCGACCTCCACAACGACACCATCCTGAAGATCGTCGATCGGGGCCTGGACATCTCCCAGCGCCTCGACAGCGGCCACATCGACATCCCCCGCCTGCAGGAAGGGGGCGTGGGCTGCGCGGTCTTCGCCTGCTACGCCAGCCGCCACGTCGATGGCGACGGCGCCGTGGCCCGGGCCGACGCCCTGCTCGACGCCGCCGCCCGGCTGGCGGAGCTGCCCGGACTCGAGCTGCCTGGCACCTGGGAGCAGCTCTGCGCCCTGCGTGACGATCCCACGCGCACCGGGATGCTCATCGCCGTCGAGGGCGGCGGCTCCCTCGGCGGCGATCTCGATCGCCTCGACGGCTTCCGCGACCGGGGCGTGCGTTACCTCACCCTGGCCTGGGGTGACAACGCGCTGACCGGCAGCGCCTTCGGCGACGGCGGCGGCCTGACCCCCCTGGGCCGCGACGCCGTGCGAAGGCTCGAGGAGCTGAACATCCTCGTGGACGTCTCCCACATGTCGGACCAGGCCCTGGACGACACCCTCGCCACCGCTCGTGGGCCACTCATCGCCAGCCACTCCAACTGCCGGGCGCTGTGCGCCACCGACCGCAACCTCACCGACGATCGGATCCGCGCCATCGCCGAGCGCGGTGGTGTGGTGGGGATCCTCTTCGCCACGGGCTTCCTGGCCGAGCGCACCCGGGCGGCCGAGGCGCCGATGGTCCAGGAGATCCTGGCCACCGCCAAGACCCACCCCGGGGGCTTCCGGGGCGCGGCCGACGATCGCCGGGCCGACCTCGACGCCATCTGGCGGCCCACCCTGGACGTGGTGGTGGACCACATGATCCACCTGGTGGAGGTGGGGGGCGTCGAAGCTGCCGCCTTCGGCTCGGATCTCGACGGCATCCAGTACCCGCCCACGGATCTACCCGACTGCGCGGCCTTCCCCAGGCTCCTGGACCGGATGCGCGAGCGCGGCTTCTCCGAAGACGAGCTCCAGCGCATCTGCTGGGACAACTGGGCCCGGATGCTGCAGGGGACGTTCGGATAGGAGCCTGCGGCGCACGCGCACGACGCTCCACGGGCGTGGACTGCGGTGGCAGGCGCACAGACCCGCTCACGCGGGCTGTGC
>CAZHIK010000968.1:0-3798 GCA_964532635.1 uncultured Enterobacterales bacterium | reverse complement strand
CGGGAACGATGGAAGGAAACGAGATGGACTGTTCGACGAAAACGCCCCCCCCCAAGGGGAATCGTGAGATGGCCCGGCGCCTGCTGCCGGGGGAAGGCAGCCTGAACCCCGCCCTGGTGCAGGCGATCGTGGTCGAGCTTCGCGAGCACCACCACCAGAGTGGCCTGGCGGCCGAGCTGCACATGGGCCAAGCGGTGCTCGATGCCCTGTTCGCAGGGAGCTTCGAGATCTTCGGGGCCCGCTCTTCGAGTCACCATAGCTTCCGAGCGCTCGCGAGGCGCGATGACCTGCCCGTGAGCTACACCCGACTCCGAAGCGCGATCCTGCTGGTGGACCACGGCCGCCAGATCCCAGACACCCTGGTGTGAGGCCTCAACCTCTCCCAACATCGCGCCCTGCTGCCCATCACCGACCCCGAGCGCAAGGTGGCGTTGGCCTGGCGGGCGATACAGCGCAAGCTCAGCACCCGCGATCTCCGGGCGCTGGTGTCCGAGGAGCTCGAGCGACAGCACGGGAGCCACAGGCCCGGCCGACCTCGCCTGCCCGCCGATGTCCAACGAGCCAAGCGCATCCTCACGATCTTCAGAGACCTTCCACCCAAGCCGGGTGCCCGGCCCAGCCTGCACGAGCACCTCTCACCACGGGAGATCCGCACCCTGCGACAGGGGCTGGTTGCGGTGATGGGATCGCTGGGCGATCCTGGTGCCACCATCCCGGGCCCCAACAAGGCGGAGTTTTCATGTGAAAACACCCTGAGATCAGGTCCAGGACGGGAACCATGATCCAACGCCACATCCCGAGCCCCTCGCTCACCCTGCTCATCGCGCTGGCCGCTGGCTGCGCAGACAGCTGTGGGGAGGCCGAGCAGAAGGACGACACCGGCGCCTGCCCCACCTGGTACTTCGATCGCGACGGCGACGGCTATGGCCAGGACGAGCGGGCCGTGGTCTCATGCGAGCAGCCCCAGGACCACGCCCCCCTGGGCGGCGACTGCGACGACACCACGGACGATGTGCACCCGGAAGCACCAGAGCTGTGCGACCGGCGGGACAACGACTGCGACGGCGACGTAGACGAGGATCTCGAGCAGCTACCCTGGCATCCGGACGCCGACGGCGACGGCTACGGCGATCCAGAGGGCGAGCCGGTCACCGACTGCGGGCCCCCCAGCGGCTACGGCGATGAGCCCACCGACTGCGACGACGGCGATCCCGCGGTCCATCCCGGCGCCGATGAGACCCTCTGCGACGGAGTCGACAGCGACTGCGACGGCGCAGGCGAGCAGGCCGTAGGGGTCTGGGACGGCGCCGAGTACACCAGCGTCGAAGAAGCAGTGGCGGCCGCCGAGCGCGGCGGCGAGGTGCTGGTCTGCCCCGGGCGGCACGACACCCAGCTCGAGCTTGCAGGCGGCAGCCAGCTCACCCTGGCCTCCTGGTCCGGTGACCCCGTAGACACGGTGCTCACCGGCGGCGCCACCCACCGCATCATCCTGGTGGAGCCAGGCTCGAGCCTCACGGTACGGGGGCTGGGGCTGGAGGAGGGGTACACCGAGGTCATGTCCCCGACCTACAGCTACCGTGGAGGATCGGCGATCATGGCCGAGGACTCCGACCTGATAATGGAGAGCTGTGTGGTCCGGGAGAACACCGGATCATGGGAGAACGACGTCGGCGCCGTGGCCGTGTACATGGCCCAGGACAGCGACTGGGAGGCCCGCGAACTGACTGTCCGGGACTGCCTGTTCGAGAGCAACGAAAGCAGGGGCTGTTCGTCACTCTCCTACTACACCCAGGGCGTGGGTGGCTCTGGATACGTGACCATCGAGGGCAGCACCTTCCAGGACAACACGGCGGGGGGCGGAGTCGTCGTGCTGTACGGCGCACACAATCCGAACGCCGACTTCATCGCCCTGGTGGAGTCCTGCACCTTCGCCAGAAACAACGCCAACTACACGCTGGGGTTGGGGCACGACGGAGAGTACGGCACCCTCGATGTCTCGAACTGCAGCTTCGAGGACAACAGCGGGATCCACGGCTACAGCGGGAGCAGCCTGTCTATGAGCGTCGAGGACGGCGCGATCGCCACCGTGTCCGCCTGCAGCTTCGTGGACAACGAGGCAATAGGCGATGTGGGCGGCGGCGCGATCAGCCTATTCCCCTCCGGTGATGCTTCATTGGTTGAGATCACGGGCTGCAGCTTCGAGGACAACACCGCCCATGATGGTGGTGCCATCGATATCGAGTTCATCGATGGGCAGTCGTCGGTGGTGATCTACGACTCCACCTTCACCGGCAACTCGGCTTCGTACAGAGGGGGCGCGATCCACCACCACACCAGGCATCCCGACGATCAGCCGGACACGCTGTTGTTCGACGGGTGCACCTTCTCTGGAAACTGGGCCGGACATGGCGGAGCCATCGACGGCGAGGGCATCGAGGCCGCCGTCGCTATCATGGACTGCCTGTTCGAGGAAAACACCGCTGACTATGGCGCCGCCTCGCACAATGACCTGGAGCGGCTCGAGCTGGAGATCACCGACTCGAGCTTCCTGAACAACAGCGCGTTCTTGGGGGGAGCCGTCCGCCTGAATGGCATGCAGACCGACGCTGACATCCAGGACAGCCACTTCGAGGGCAACACGGCCCGGTCGGTCGCAGGCGGGGCCGCCATCGAGGTCAACTCCATCGTGGTCTCCCCTACCCTGGCCCTGGCCCGCACCAGCTTCCACAGCAACAGCTCCACGAACCTGGCCGCCGTCCTTGTCTCGAGTCGGACGGAGCTGGAATCCGAGGAGGTGGACTGGGGCACCGGCAGCCTGGACAACAGCGTCGCCGACCTCTGCGTCGGCGAGAACGAGCGCTACACCTGCAACGACGACCTGGGCGCCTCGGAGAGCTTCACGTGTCCTGGGGACGGGACCTGCGGCTGGTAGCGCTCCGCTGACCGCAAGGCGGACCGTAGGGGGACACCGCACGGATGGCCGGGCAGAGTTCGGAGATGAAAACCCGCATTCTTTCGCTTGCGGCCCTGGCGCTCGGCAGCGCCCTGGCCCTCACCTGGAACCCTGCGACCGCCGAGGCAGCCTGCAACGATGTCTGCACCCTGACCCACAGCGACACCCGCTGGACCTGCGACCTCACCGAGAACGGTGACACCTACGCCGCCTCGATCTGGGCTGTGCACGACGACACTCACGCGCTCTGCGGCGACGACTACTGCGCCGAGGGTACGGACGGTGCAGGCGCCGCCTTCGACTGCTCGGAGAGCGCCGGCAGCCTGGTCAAGGTGGTGATCCTCGGCACAAGCGCCGCAGCGGGTGATGAGATCGACCTGTACCACAGCACCTACGACATGGACGCGCACACCACCGCGGCGTTCGAGGGCTTGGTCCTGGCAGGCGACGGCGCCGATCAGATCTACGGCTCCCGCTCCACCAACACCGACTACGAGGACAACCTCAACGGCCAGGATGGCGCCGACAACATCGTCGGTCAGGCCGGCGACGACGAGATCCACGGCGGCGCCGGAGATGACGAGATCTGGGGCGACGACGGCGCGGACACCCTGGTCGGTGATGCCGACGACGACACCATCGTCGGTGGAGCTGGCGCCGACACCATCACCGGCAACTACGGCGAGGACACCATCCAGGGCAAGGCGGGCAACGACACCATCATGGGCGGTCCTGGCACCGACTGGATCTCTGGTGGTACCACCTATCTCTTCGATGGAGATGACATCTCTGGCGGCGGTGGCGACGATGTCATCTGCGGCGATGGCACCTACAACACCCTGGAC
>CAZHIK010000967.1:0-3802 GCA_964532635.1 uncultured Enterobacterales bacterium | reverse complement strand
TGGGTGGCCCGCAGCAAGGTCGAGCTGCCCACCACCGAACAGCCCGTGGATCAGCGGGTAGAAGAGCCGCCCGCACCCGAGGTGAAGCCACCTCTGCCGCAGTCCGCCGATCCCACGCCCCTGCCCACACCCATCGCCCCCGACCCCGAGCCATCCGACGCGCCCGCCAAGATCGGGCCCCCCACCGGCTGGGTTCGTGTCGAGGGCGACGCCATCTCCGTGGCCCTCATCGACAGCAGCGGACAGCGCAGCCAGCCCGGACGCCTGCCCGTGGGCACCTACGACCTCGAGGCCAGCTTCGCCGGGGGCGCCACCATCCGCCAGCCCGCCAAGGTCACCCTGCGCGCCGGCCAGACCGTCACCCTGCGCTGCGTGGCGCTGATGGAGACCTGCCGCTAGGACTTCATGATGCCCAGGGGCAAGGTGCGGGTGCCCGCGCTGGTCTCCACCCAGCACTCGAAGTGGGTGCCCTGCTCCGCGTCCTTGGGGGGCAGCACGTAGAACATGGCGTAGACCACGTCGTCCACGGACTCGAGGCGCACCGGCGGGTCGACCCAGAACTCCTCGAGGGTGTAGTTCTTGTCGGTGGTCAGGTAGGGGTTGGGCACCCAGTCGTTCTCGCAGCCCAGATCACAGACATCCACGGGGCCGTAGAAGTAGAACATCAGGGCCATGCCGCTGCCGGCCTGGACCGTGCGCAGCTGCTCGTCGCGGTCCAGGTTGGTGTTCAGCCGTCCCCACGGCTCGGAGCACAGCTCATCGGGTGGCTCGAGGGGCAGGCCGGTGTCGATGGTTCCCCCGGTCTCGTTGATCCCGTGATCCGCCTTCCAGGCGGTCAGGTCATCCTGGCTGAGCACCCGGCAGCCGCCGCAGAGCAGCAGCGCACACAACAGCGATGGAGGGAAGGGGTTCACCCTCTCCCGATAGCGTCCTCCCCCCGCTTCTTCCAGTCCAGCCCGATCAGGCTCAGCAGCCCACCCGCCGAGTTGGCGATCACCTGGGTGAGGTGGGCGATGAGCGCGAAGCTGAACGCTGCCTCGGGCTCGGCCAGCCCCGCCAGCAGGAGCGCCTGGCTGGCGAACCAGTGGTAGTTGCCCGCACCCGTGGGCGGCGACGGCAGGGTGAAGCCGATGCCGATCATGCCCATGATGAACACAGTGTGCTGGTAGCTTCCGTCGATGTGCACCATGTCCATGCACCACACCAGCGCCACCGCCAGCATCGCAAAGCTGGCCGCCGTGTAGCCGCAGGCCGCCAGGAATGCCCGAGGCCGCGACATGGTGGCCAGGCCCGAGGCGAAGTGCAGCGCGATCTCGTAGACCTTGGGTGCGCGCCCGCCCACGACACGCTCGAGCAGCCCGAACAGCTTGCCCCGGCCCTCGCGCCGGCGGTCGAGCTCGACCCAGCGGGCGGCAACGATGCCGGTGGCCATGGCCACCAGGACGGCCACCGACAGCACCAGGATGCCGGTGTGGGCGAAGGGAGGAAGCTCCACCACCAGCGCCGAGGCCAGCAGGCAGAGCACTACGAACAGCAGATCGAAGAGCTTCACCCCCAGCATGGTCGCGAGTGCGAAGCTGAAGCGTGCGTCGGGCACGTTGGCGGTGAGCAGGTAGGGGCGTCCCAGCTCCCCTGCCCGCGCGGGCAGGAAGTTGTTCATCAGAAAGCCCACGAACACCAGCCGCACGGCCAGCAGCCGCGGTACCTCGATCTCCTCTGACAGCAGCACCCGCCAGCGCAGGCCCTTGAGGGCGTAGTGGAGGAACAGGATCACCAGCACGGGGGCCAACAGCTCCACCCGGCTGGTGCGAAGCACCTCCGCCACCCCAGCCCAGTCCAGGCCCCGCACCACCAGGAACAAGAACAGGCCCGCGATCAGCAGGCTGACCACCATCCGGACGATCTTGCCGCGCGTGGATGACGCCATCAGAGGTAGCTCTCGGGCTCACCGTAGGCGAAGCGCACCCGGGGTGTGCCGTCCTGCACCTCGATGAACCAGCCGTCGATGCGGTGGGGTACACCCTCGCTGGGATTGACCAGCCAGCTGCGCACCACCACCCGCATGTCGCTGGGAATGCGCAGGTGGACCACGGGCTCCCGGTCCATCCACGGCAGGGCCGTCATGGCGCTGGCCACGCCCTGGGCCCGACGCTCGGGGAAGAGCTCGAACTGCACCAGGTTGACCTTCTGGAAGCCCAGCTCGTCTTCCTCGAGGGTCACGAAGGCGTTCATGTCCAGGTAGACCTCGCGCAAGGTCTGGATGTCGGGCCGCTGAGCCAGCACGGTGACGGGCAGGGGCCGTTCCTGCCAGCCGACCGAAACCTGCTTGTGGTGGATGTCGAAGATGCGGCTGGGCTCGGAGTAGTCCACCAGGAAGCGCCCGGCGGCTTCGCCGAGGGTGACCGCGGTGTCGGGATCGGTGACCAAGCGCTCGAGATCGATGCTGATGTCGTGCCAGCCCGGGTCCTCGACACCAGGACCCAGGGCATCGGGGGACCGGAGGTCATCGGCGTCGAGCCAGCGCTCGATCCAGGGGCTCTCGCGGCCGGCGAGCATACCCGAGGCGATGAGCTGGGCCTCCGCAGCTTTGCGGCCCCAGCGCAGCTTGTCGGCCATTGCGCGGTAGCTGGGCAGGGGCCCGCTGGGCGCGAAGTCGGCCCGGATACGTTCGAGGTAGGCCAGGGTCTCGTGCTGGTACACAGGCTTGCGGTCCACACTGCTGGCGTCAGCGTCCGGCAGAGGCACGCGGGCGCCCAGATCGAAGCCCACCACCACGGTGAGCGCCACGGCCAGGCCCACGGCCCGCAGGCCCCATCCGGAGCGGGACATCAGGTCCCGCAGGCCCCAGGCGAAGAAGCACAGCACCGGCCACAGAGACATGATGAAGATGCGGGTCTTGTCGTGCTCGATCCAGTCCCGCTGACCGGCCAGCACCAGCAGCGGCAGCAGCACCATCAGCGCGAGCGCAACTGCCAGCACCGGGCGGTCCCGCAGGCTTCGGTAGGCACCGTACAGCGCCAGGGCGGCGGAAATCCAGCCCAGCTGCGCGATCATCAGCACGATGTAGTAGACCGCGTTGGTGTGGGGCAGCATCGGCGTACGCAGCCCGGCCAACAGCGCAGGCACAGCGGCGTCCTCGCCCATGCTGTGGAAGCCGTGGTGGGTCAGGTGGGGCAGCTCGAAGGCGAACGCCAGGGTGAAGCCCACCGCCACCAGCACCCAGCGCTTCCAGGGCTGCTTCTGCTTGGCGTACAGCAGCGCGGCGGATGCCAGGAACAGCAGCGGCAGGAAGCGCAGGCCCAAACCACCGATCAACCCCAGCAGCAGGCCGTGCAGCAGGGCGCGCTCCCTGTGGACCACCAACGTGTACAGCAGCGCGGGGCTGAGGGCCAGCACGTAGGCGTTGCGGTCCAGCACCTCGATCCACAGGGTGTAGGGGTTGAGCACCGCGAAGCAGGACACCAGCACCGCCACCAGCAGCGATCCGGTCCAACGCCGCAGCAGCAGGGTGCCGAACAGGAACAGCAGCACGTGGAAGGCGGCCTGCAGGAACTTGAAGGTGTATGGCCCGATCACCGCCATCCAGGTGGCGGTGAACATGGAGTTGCCCGGGGTGCTGATGATCTCGTAGGCCCGGCGGACCATGCCGGGATCACGCCCGGCGTTGAGCTCCGGCACGAAGCTCAGGGTCTGCATGTAGAAACACTTGGCCTTGTCGGTCTGCAGGTAGGAGCCCAGGGACAGCCACAGCTCGGAGTCGGTGTGGTGCAGCCAGGTGAAGACCCCCAGGGCCAGGCCCAGG
>CAZHIK010000966.1:0-3804 GCA_964532635.1 uncultured Enterobacterales bacterium | reverse complement strand
GGCGGGCGAGATCGCGGTCGGGGCGAACCGGGGGTTCGGGGTCGGGCGGAACGGGCTCGGGGACAGGGTCGAGGGCGGGGGAATCGACGAGAGGATTGGGGGGGAAGGGATCGACAGGCTCCAGCTCCGGCTCGGGGGTCGGTTCCGGCTCGGGGGCCGGCTCCGGCTCGGGGATCGGTTCCGGCTCGGGGGCTGGCTCCGGCTTGCGGCCGGGGGGCTTGCGACGAACGCGGGGCTCGACCTCTACCTCGGGCTCCGCCACGGCCACAGCGGTGGCGGGCAGGCCCCAACGCTCCTGGTCCTCGGCGTACTCGACGCTGCGGATGAAGGCGAAAGGAACCATGGCCAGCGCAGATCCGCCCCGCTGGCCAGGCACGCCGGCACCGGGTGCCAGGTAGCCGGTCCAGCCCACCCGATCCGGCGGGGTGCCCAGCTGGACCAGGGTGGGGAGATCCCGAGGGCGCTGCTCCGCGACGCGACCGTCGACCCAGATCCGCGCACCCTCGGGGCCCTCGGCCGCCATGCTTCGGGTGGCGGAGGAGTCGCGGGCCCGATCCCAGGTGCGACGCAGCCCACCGTCGACGGGAGCGACCTTGGTGGACAGCTCGTAGGAGGGCTCCAAGGCCAGCGCGGCCCGGAAGGCCAGCTCTGCGGCCTGCCGATCGCCGGCGTACCAGGCTCGCAGGGCCACCAGCCGATGGAACTCCGCGGCCTGGGGGGGCAGGATCACCTGGGTAACGCAGGGCAACGCCCGAGCGGCGTTGTCGGCGGCGGCACGGAAGGCATCGTCGTCGTGGGTGACAAAGGCCATCACCGCTTCGCCCGCCAGGCTCGACAGGCGAGCGGCCGGGGTGTCCTCGCAGCGGGACGGACGACGGGGCAGCTTGACGGATGGGGTAGGCGGCGCGACGGGCTCGGGTTCCGCAACAGGCTCGGGAGCGGGAGGCTCCGGGACGGTCTGTAGGACCTCGGGCTCCGGGACGGTCTGTAGGACCTCGGGCTCCGCAACCGGCTCGGGCTCGGGCTCGGGAGGCTCCGGCTCAGGCTCCGGCTCAGGCTCGGGGGGGCGCTGGCGGGCGGGAGGCGGTGTCAGGCCGTGCTGCAGCTGCTCCTGGGCCAGGGCCTGGGCCAGCTGGGCTGCCGCGTCGTCGATGGTGGCCACGGCCTGGGCCGCAACGGCCTCGCGATCCAGGCGGTCGAGCATGATGAAGCCCGCCCCGGCCAGGGGGAGCGTGGGCACGAACCAGGCCAGGTGCACGGGTGGGAGCCGCTCACGGGTGTGACCCACCACCTGGATGTGCCGGTCTTCGAGCTGGGCCTCCAGCTCCACCCGCATGTCGCGCTCGCCGAAGCGCCCGTTGTGGATGTCGTACTTCAACCGCACCGTGACGGGGATGGGGCCGCGGTCCACGTCCACCTGCTCGAAGCGCTGCTCGAGGTGGTCGCGCAGCCACATACCCACCACGCTGCCCAGGTCGTGAAACATGATGGGCCGCACGCCCCGCTCCACGGCGCGCTGCTGTTCCACAAGTTCACGGGAGCCGCTGTAGGCGGGATCGGTGGCACAGCGCAGGGTGACCCCGGTGGAGGGATCGCGGGTGCGCACACAGCCCACGTGACGAGGGGCCAGAAGGTCCACACCGATGGCGGCGGCACGGGGTCCCTCGGCGGGCACCGCAGTGGGCGGCTGCCAGGCGCCGTAGGCCTCGGCCAGATCCGCCCGGACCGCACTCGCCAAGGCCCTGCCCGGCGAGAGCAGCAGCGCGAGCGCAGCGAGGACGACAAACCTGGGAGCCATGGATTCCGTGCGGCGCGGAGAGGAGACGCTGGGGCGCAGCTAACGGGTTCGCGCACCAGGTGGGGGCGCGTCACCCCGATAGGGCCCGCGATATTGCATCTTCGCGGTGGTGACTCGGGCGGACAGCTCGGTGGCGGCCTCGAGATCATCACCACGGAGCAGACCGGCCAGGAAGGCCGCTGTGCTTGTGTCCCCCCGCCCGGTGCGACCCTCGAGTCGGAATCCACCCCAAGACCGCTCGCAGCGCTCGGAGCCCCGTGCCGACAACACGCCCTCGTGGTGGGTGAGCAGCACGGTGCCCACGCCGAGATCGAGCAGGGCCGCAGCGGCCTGGTGCCGATCCTCCAGCCCGGTGAGCGTGCGCGCCTCCACGATGTCGACCTTGAGCACGTCGAGCAAGTGGAGGAACTCTCCCGCTTCGGGCCAGGGCCGATGGGCCGCGCTGCCGTCGGGATCGACCCGGCGCAGGAAGCCTTGTGCGTCGGCCCCCAGCAAGCCGGTGCGTGGACGCAACACCGCCAGCAGCTCCGGGGGCACCATGCCCATCCACAGCGGGTTGACGTGCACCGCCGGAGCCTCGATCTCCTCGACCTCGGACGCGGTGAAGGGCTCGGCGCGAGAGATCACCGTGGAGATGCGATGGTCGGGATCTTCGCTGGGGTAGACATTGCGGATGGCGGTGCCTGTGGCCGAAGGCAGCCAGGAGATACCGGCTCCCGCCGCTTCGATGTCCGCGAAGTGGTGGCGATCCTCAGCGCGCGCCTTGGTGACCACCCCGACCTCGAGGCCCAGGCGGCAGGCGGTGACCGCGCCGTGGTAGACGCCACCACCGATCTCGTGCCGAGGCTCGCCTCGCACCACGTTGACGTCCAAGCACACATCGCCCAGGAAGGTGAGTTCCATCGCCGCTCGCTCCGGGTGGCAGGGGACTCACTTCCTATCCGACCCGCTCCGGTTCAGCGCTTGCGGCGAGGCTCCGGATCCTTCCCCACTCGCGAGCCGGGAGGCTTGCGGTACTCGTAGCGCTGCCACTCGAGGGCCTCGAGGTCCAGCGAGCCCGAACGGACCGCCTCGATGACTCCCTCGAGCCAGGTCAGCTCAGCTCGCAGGGCCAGGGCTGGACGCTCGAAGCCCAGGGCTACCAGCGGCATCTCCTGCTCCCGGCACCAGGCCAGCCGCTCCTCCAAGAAGCCGTAGCGGGCACTGAGGGTGGTGTGGCACTGCTCGAGGGCGGCGAGGGCCCGATCGCACTCGAGGAAGGGCAGTGCGTAGATGCCCAGGTCCATCTCGGTGTGGGGATGGTCCGAGAAGCTCAGGTGCTCCACCGCGTCGAGCGCGAGCCTCTCACGGCCAGCTTCGGTGATGGTGTAGACCTTGCGGGGTGCCGCGCTGCCCTGCTCGAGCTCCGAGGCCACCAGGCCCTGCTCCGAGAGCCGCTTGAGGGCCAGGTAGATGGCCGAGCGCTTGGCGGAGGCCCAGTAGCGGAAGCCCCGGTTCCAGACCATGCGCTCGAGCTGGTAGCCATGGGCCGGCCCCTCGGCGAGCAGCGCGAGGACCAGAAACGCCGCGTTCGGCAGGGGCTTGGTTGGGCTGGCCATGGCTCCTTCTCAGTAGTGATCGATGACGTGTGGGTACTGCAGCTCGAGGCCATGGGCCCGGGCCCCCTCGAGGGCCAGCGCGCCCAACCGGGCCTTCAGACCGCGCACCGGGCGCCGAACGTAACGCTCCACCAGCTCCGGGTGCCGGGGCGCCAGCTCAGCCACCACGCGCTCGCGCACCGCCTTGCGGAGGTTGAAGTGCGCCAGCAGCGCACGCCGGGTGCCCGCGCTCCGGACCGCTGCAAAGAGCGCGTCGAGCTGCTCGGGCTGGTCCACGAGGTGGGGAAACAGGGGCCCCAGGAACACGAAGGTGCGCAGCCCCGAGTCGTTGAGCTCCCTGAGGGCCTCCAGGCGCCGGCGAATGGGTGGCGCGCGGCCCTCGAACGCCCGGCTCAGCTCGTCGTGGGC
>CAZHIK010000965.1:0-3806 GCA_964532635.1 uncultured Enterobacterales bacterium | reverse complement strand
TCGATTGCCTTCCAGTAGGCATCCTTCCATCCAGATCGACGCACCGCTGTGGACCTCTACGCCCCACCCGTCTCCGCGCCCGTCGGGTTGGGTGTCTCCGATGACGGTGTCCGCTAGCGTGACCTGGGTGCTCGCATCGAAGGCCAACAGACCCACCGTGGTGTTGCCGACGATCTCACAGCCGTCCACTACCAGCTGGGTGGGCCCCGGAGAGGGGCCCTGGTAGGCCCCCACGCCCACGTAGTCGCTTCCCTCGACGCGGAGCTCCGTCAACTGTACGAACCCGGATCCCACACGGATCCCGTAGTGGCCCGAGCCCACCACGCACAGGCTCGAGAGTTCGACCTCCCCGTACATGGTGCTGATGTCGATCCCCGGGGTGCGGTCGTCCCCCCCGCTCGCATCCAGCACCACCAGCTCCCGGCAGCGCCCGGCCAGCTGCACCCCGGCGTGCGCGCTGGTCAGCTCCAGTGTCTCCGGGTAGCTCCCCGTCGCCACCGCAACGAGACCGCCTCCCCGCTCCCCCGCCAGGTCCAGCCCCGCCTGGATGGACTTCAACGGCGCATCCGCCGAGCCGTCGCCGCCATCTTCGGCACTGGCGGAGACGTACACCGTGGCGTCGTCCACGGGGAGTACCCCCCAGGTACCCAAGCCGCAGGACGCGGGGACGCAGGTCTCGGCGTCGAGAACCCAGCCCTCGGCGCAGTCCGGAAGTTCGGGTGCGGGCCGCTCCCGGGGCTCGGGACAGCCGGTGGCGAGCAGGGCGGCGAGGGCCGGAAGGAAGCGCATCGGGTTCGACGCTACCGCCCTTCGAAGGTGAGAATCAAGCTGGGCGACTACGCTGCGGCCCGGGTGCGATGCCTACTCTTCCCAGTCGTGGTCGTACAGCCGCCACTGCAGGTCGTAGGCGTCCAGGTCCAGCCAGGCGGCGCCGTACTGGGGCACCAGGTGGTAGGTCCCGGTGACGATGCCGTGGGTGCCTGGATCGTCGTCGCCGTCGTCCAGGGTGAAGACCAGGCAGCTCTCGTCCGCCCACTGTGGCACCCAGAAGGTGGCGCAGCCCTCGATGCGCTCGAAGCCGGCGGTCCAGGTACGGCCGCCGGACTGGGTGACGACCACATCGTCCGGGACCGCGTGGCGCTCGCTCAGCACCACGGGCGGCTCGAAGTCCACCTCGTCTTCGTCGTGGCTGTAGCCGAGCAGGAGCACACCATCGACCGGGTCGCTCGCCCAGCGCACATCCGCCACCCAGCTGTCGTCGAGGCTGTGGGTCAGGGTGACCACCTCGAGCCCGTCCTGCACTGTGCTCCCGCTCTTCTCCACCGTCAGCCGGCCCTCGCCGTCGTCGCTGCGGTACTCCCAGAACAGCGTAGAGCCGTCCAGCGGGAAGTGGTCGGGCACGTCGTAGCCGGTGTACCCGATGTTGCCAGGGCCGCATCCGGCGAGGAGCGCGGCGGTGAGGACGAGCTGTGGGCGCATGGATCTCCCCCGGGAACGGGTGCTTCCAGTGGCTCAGTGCGGAGAGGTCCAGGGAGCGATCACTCCACCAGCGCGATCTCCCCCTCCGACCAGTGCGCCGTGATCTCCCCTGACTCCAGATCCACCCGCAGCGCATCCACCGGCATGGGGTCTCCCTTGTGCCCGCCGATGGCCTCCCAGAGCAGCGCCCAGGTCTGCGGCCGCAACAGGGTGGTGGTCAGGCGGCCCAGGCTGACCTCGGGGTTGCCCACGTGCTGGCGCACGGTCAGCCAGTAGCTGGGGATGCGGTGGCCGGGCTCGTAGGGGCGCCAGTAGCTGTAGTCGATGCGCAGCTCGAGCTCGCCGGTGGTGTCCGCGGGCAGCTCGAGCACCTCGCGCCGGACCTCCCAGGCCTTCAGGGCCGTGCTGGGGCCGTTGTCGGCCGCGATGGTGACGTCCAGGGTGAAGGAGCCGTCGGCCATCAGCTGCGATGCCCGATACGAGCGGCTGTCCAGCGCGCCACCCTCGGCGGGGCAGGGGCCGGCGCAGGCCCGCAGGCGGTACTCGGGGGCCGGGGGATTGCCCGACGGCAGGTCGTGGCCTGCGAGGTTTTCGACGTCCACGAGCAGGCGTACCCCCTCGGCGTCCCGCTCCACACCCGCCAGGTGCAGGGTCATGGCCTCGGCCACGAAGTCGGGATCGTGGCCGCCGGGGAAGCTGTGGTCCCGCAGGTCGCGCTCGGGCACGCCCTCGAGCTGGGCGGCCTGGCCCCGGTAGGCGGGCATGTGGCACTCGACACAGTTTTCGTCGTCGGGGCTGGCGTCGTGGTGCCACTCCTGCCAGGTCCAGTCGATGCTCGCTTCGGTGAAGGGCCAGGTGGAGCTGTGGCAGCTGCCGCAGACCTGGTTGTCCCAGCGCTGCAGGTGCACCGAGGCTTCGCAGGCGTGCCATGGGGAGACCGCGTCGTCGAAGGGGCCCAGGATGGGGCCGTGGGGGTCGTTGAGCATCCGCGCCGGGGCCTCGTCGGCCCACACCTGGTTGGCGGTGTGGCAGACCACGCAGGTGACGCCTTCCTGGGCGATGGGATCGCTGACAGTGACGTCCACCGGCCAGGCGAGTGCCAGGGGGGCGTGGCACTCGATACAGAACTGTCGCTCGGCCTCGTCCATGCCCCGCAGCCGCAGGGTGAGGCCGTGCAGGCGGGTTTCCACGTCGGCCTGGGTCCAGCTCTTGGAAAGGTACGAGCGCTCCCACTGCTCGTAGATCTCGACGTGGCAGCCGCCGCAGAACTCCGCCGAGCGGTAGGCGCCCCGGTCCACGGCCGCCCGCTCCCCCCGGTTGAGGTAGCTGTGTTCCCGGGGCAGGGGCTCGGTGGTGAAGCCGTGGCTGGCCTTCCAGCCCAGCAGGGCCAGAGGGGGAGCGGCGATGGCCGCCAGCAGGATCCAGCGCCAGCGGCTCACGGGGTGTCCTCCAGCCAGCGGGTGAGACAGACCAGCTGCTCGGGGGTGTACTCCCCGGCGGTGATGCCCTGGTGGCGCCACTTGGTGGGGGGCGCGTCGGGCCGACCGATGACCACCGAGGCCAGCAGGTAGCCGGCGTCGTGGTGGTCGCGCTCGAAGAAGCCCCGCAGCACCGGGGCCGAGGGCTCGCTGTCAGCGGGCCTGAGATCCGGATCGTCGTGGCAGTGCACGCAGAGCTGCCCGTAGATGTGCTCGCCGGCGTGGACCGTCACCAGTCCGCCTTCGTCGTCCTCCACCTGCTCGTCACAGCTGACGACCACCAGGCCTTCGTCGTCCAGCCAGTCGTCGAGGCTCCAGCGCCAGGGGTGCTCAGCCAGGTAGGCTGCGCGATCCTCGTCGCTGCGCCCCTCGAGGTAGTCGCCCCGCAGGGGATGGCAGGCCTCGCAGCTGGCGGTGGCGACCCGGGCGTAGCTCTCGGGATCGGGCTCTGCGATCAGCGCGCCCTCGAGCACGTGCTCCACGATGGCGTCCAGCTCGTCCTCGGTGAGGATGGGCTCGCCGTGGTCCGGGGTGAAGCCCTCCATCAGGCTGCCGGCCCGGCCGTTGGCCACCACGTCTCGCACCAGGTCGGGCGGCGTGTAGGTGAGCCACAGCTCCGAGGCCAGGGCGGGTACGGCCCCGGGGGCTCGGCCCCGCTCGCGGCCCTGGCCCTTCTTCCGATGGCAGGGCTTGCAGGTCCAGCCGTACAGGGCGGCGGCGTCCTCGATGCGCTCCGGAAGGCCGGGGTGCCAGGCGTCGTGGTTCAGTCCGGTGACGTGGCCTCGAAGGCTGAGCCAGACCGCCAGCAGCTCCCGGTCTGGGGCCTCGAGCTTGGGGGTGGGCATGCGC
>CAZHIK010000964.1:0-3807 GCA_964532635.1 uncultured Enterobacterales bacterium | reverse complement strand
CGATGTCCTGGGCCTGTCCCTCTCCGCGGCCCTGAACGCCCCCCTCGAGGGGCGTCGCCAGGGCCACGGCACCTTCCGGATGTAGGGGGCAGCGTGTTCCACACCGTCCTGGTCGCCAACCGCGGCGAGATCGCCGTCCGCATCCTCCGCACCCTCCGGGAGCTGGGCATCCGCAGCGTGGCCGTGCACTCCCCCGTGGACGCCGACGCCCCCCACGTGCTCGCCGCCGACGTCGCGGTACCGCTACCGGCCGACGACGCGGCCAGCAGCTACCTGGACGCCGATGCCATCATCCAGGCGGCCCTGGACACCGGCGCCCAGGCCATCCACCCCGGCTACGGGTTCCTGTCGGAAAACGGCGCGTTCGCCCAGGCCGTGACCGAGGCAGGCCTGTGCTTCATCGGGCCCTCCGCCGCGGTCATCTCCCAGCTGGGGGACAAGCTCGCCGCCCGGCAGCTCATGGCCGCCCACGGTGTGCCCGTGATCCCTGGCATGATGTCCGCCGACGCCGACCCAGCCCACCTGGCCGAGGCGGCCGAGCAGATCGGCTACCCGCTGCTGGTCAAGGCGGTCGCCGGTGGCGGTGGCAAGGGCATGCGCGTGGTGCGGGATCCCGCCGATCTGGGCGCCGCGCTCGAGCGGGCGGCCAGCGAAGCCCTCGGAGCCTTCGGCGACGGCACTGTCTACCTGGAGCGCTACCTGGAGCGCCCCCGCCACGTCGAGATCCAGATCCTGGCCGACGCCCACGGCAAGGTTCTGCACCTGTTCGAGCGGGAGTGCTCCATCCAGCGCCGCCACCAGAAGCTGGTCGAGGAGACCCCTTCTCCGGCGCTGGACCCCGCGCTGCGCGAAGCCATGGGCCAGGCCGCGGTTCGAGCCGCCCGCGCCGCCGGCTACGTGGGCGCCGGCACCGTGGAGTTCCTGCTCGACGCCAGCGGCTCGTTCTGGTTCCTCGAGGTCAACGCCCGGCTGCAGGTGGAGCACCCGATCACCGAGCTGACCGTGGGGCTCGACCTGGTGCGCTGGCAGCTGGCCATCGCGGCGGGCGAAGCCCTGACCCTCGAGCAAGGCCAGCTCGCCCAGCGGGGTCACGCCATCGAGTGCCGCATCTACGCCGAAGATCCCGCCCAGGGCTTCCTGCCCTGCCCCGGGCGGATCGCGCTGCTGCGCCCGGCCAGCGGTCCGGGCGTCCGCTTCGACTCGGGGATCCAGACCGGCAGCGAGGTGCCGGTGCACTACGATCCCATCCTGGGCAAGCTGGTGGTCCACGCCGAGGACCGGCCTGCCGCCATCCAGCGCATGCGCCGGGCCCTGGCCGACAACGTGGTGCTCGGTGTCACCACCACCACCGAGTTCACCATGGACCTGATGGACCATCCCGAGTTCATCGCGGGCCGCACCCACACCGCCTTCATCGAGACCTGCATGGCGGACTGGAGCCCTGCGGACCGGGGCGATCTCGTCGCGCGGCTGGCGTGGCTGGCCGATCGCGGCACCGGTGCTGGCAAGCGAGCCGCCGCCACCTCGCCTCAGGACCGAGCCTGGCCCGAGCCTTGGCAGACCCTGGGCGCCTGGGACCTGCTGGAGTGAGCACCATGGAACACCACCTCGAGATCGCCGGAGAATGCCAGCGCCTGAGCGTCGCGGCCAACGAAGACCCCCAACAGGTCGAGATCGACATCGACGGCACCGTCCACCAGCTCTCCTTCCGCTCCCCCGGCCCCCAGCAGCTCCGCCTGGACATCGACGGTCGGGCGGTCCCCTGCTGGGTGGTGCGCATCGCACAGGGCCTGTGGGTGTGGGTCGAAGGCCGCGCCCGCCTGGTGCGAGAGGTCAGCGGCCGCCGCCGGGGAGCCGGGGCAGGGCCGGTGCGAGACGTCACCCCCACCATGCCGGCGGTGGTCACCGCGGTACTGGTCGAGCCATGGGAGCTGGTCGAACAGGGCCAGGCCCTGGTGGTGCTCACCGCCATGAAGATGGAGACCACGCTGGTGGCGCCCTACGCTGGCACGGTCAGCGCGGTGAACACCGCGGTCGATGCCAAGGTCTCCCCCGGGGAGATCCTGGTGGAGATCGCCCCCGAGGCCTCGGAGGAAGTCCCCGATGAGTGAGTCCCCACACGTCCACTACGAGCAGCGCGGCCCCGTGGCCTGGTTGACCATCGACCGCCCCGCCCGGCGCAACGCGCTCTCTCCCCAGGCCATCCGCCTCCTCGGCGAGCACCTCGACCGCATCGAGGCCGATGCATCGACTCGTGTCGTCTGTGTCACCGGCGCTGGCGAGCGGGCCTTCTGCTCGGGGGCCGACCTGATCGCCACCGTGGGCGAGGACGGGGGCCAGAGCGCCATGGGGGCCTACGCCGAGCTGCTGCTGCGCCTGGACCGCTATCCCAAGCCCCTGGTGGCTCGGGTCAACGGGCACTGCCTGGGGGGCGGGCTGGGCCTGCTGCTGTCCTGCGATCTGGCCTACGCCCGGCGGGGCGTTCGGATCGGCACGCCGGAATTGGACGTGGGGCTGTTCCCCATGATGATCGCGCCGCTGATCCTGCGCGCGGCGCCCCGCTCCAAGGCCCTGGAGATGATCTACACCGCGGCCATGCTCAGCGCGGACGACGCCGAAGCCCTGGGCCTGCTCACCCGGGCCCTGGACCCCGATGGCTTCGACGCAGCCGTCGAAGACACCCTGGCCTCCATCGCCGCCAGGGCGCCTGTGGCCTTGCGTGCAGGGCGCCGGGCCCTGTCCACGGTCCAGGACATGGAGCTGGAGCCTGCCCTGCACCATCTCTGCGATCAGCTGGCCGCGCTGGTGCAGACCGAGGACGCCCGCGAGGGCCTCGCGGCCTTCCTCCAGAAGCGCAAGCCGGTCTGGAAGGGCCGCTGAACAAGGAGCACGACATGGCCGCATCCCTGTGGAGCCGCGACAACCTGGACTTCGACCGCCCCTGCATGATCACCTGCGCCCTGTCGGGCGTGGTGGCCAATCGGGAGCAGTGTCCCGGCATCCCCTACACCCCCGAGGAGTACGCTGCCGAGGCCAAGCGCGCCTACGACGCCGGCGCGGCCGTGGTGCACCTGCACGCCCGCAGCCCCGACGGGGCCCCCAGCTACGAGGTGGCCGACTACCGCGCCATCTACGACGCCGTGACCGCGGCCTGTCCGGTCATCATCAACTTCTCCACCGGCGCCATCGGGATCAGCACCGAGCAGAAGACCGCCCACATCCGCGCCATCGCGCCGGCCATCGGTGCCCTGAACATGGGCTCGATGAACTACGCCAAGTACCACCGGGCCAAGAAGCGCTTCGTCTTCGAGTTCGTCTTCGAGAACGCGTTTTCGGAGATCCGGCAGATCGTCCAGGCCATGAACGAGGTGGGCACCAAGCCGGAGATGGAGTGCTTCGACGTGGGCCAGATCGGCAACTCCTTCCCGCTGATCGACATGGGCCTGCTCGAGCCCCCCTACCAGTACAGCCTGATCATGGGCGTGCTGGGCGGCATCCCGCCCACGGTGGGCGGGCTGACGAGCATGGTGTCACAGCTGCCCCCCAGCAGCGACTGGGAGGTCATCGGCATCAGCCAGGACCAGTGGCGCATGGTGGCAGCGGCCATCGCCATCGGCGGCAACATCCGTGTCGGCCTCGAGGACAACTTCTACCTCAGCCGCGGGGTCATGGCGCGCTCCAACGGCGACCTGGTGGACAAGGCCGCCCGCATGGTCCGCGACCAGGGCCGCGAGGTGGCCACGGTGGAGCAGTGCCGGGAGCGGCTGGGGTTGAAGAACCGGTAGGGGCCGGGCGAGGGCACTCTCT
>CAZHIK010000963.1:0-3820 GCA_964532635.1 uncultured Enterobacterales bacterium | reverse complement strand
TGCACGGCGCCCGCCGCTCGGTGGGCCCCCACGCTGCCATCGAAGGCATCGAGGCGCTGGGCAAGATCATCGACATCGACCAGCGCCCCATCGGCCGCACCCCCCGCAGCAACCCGGCCACCTACACCAAGGCCTACGACCTCATCCGAGGCATCTTCGCCCAGACCCGCGAGGCCCGCGTGCGGGGCTTCAGGGCCGACCGTTTCAGCTTCAACAAGAAGGGCGGCCGCTGCGAGGCGTGCCGTGGCGACGGCTACCGCAAGGTCGCGATGCACTTCCTACCGGACGTGTACGTGCCCTGCGACCTGTGCGGAGGCAAGCGCTTCGACGAGGCCACCCTGGCGGCGCTCTTCCGCGGTCACAGCATCGCCGACGTGCTGGCCATGCCCGTGGAGCAGGCCCTGGGTCTGTTCGCCAACCACCGCAAGCTGGCTCGCATCCTCCAGACCGTCCACGACGTAGGCCTGGGCTACCTGCAGCTGGGCCAGCCCTCCAACACCCTGAGCGGCGGCGAGGCCCAGCGCATCAAGCTGGCGCGCGAGCTGGCACGCGCCAGCCAGGGCGACACCCTCTACCTGCTGGACGAGCCCACCACGGGCCTGCACTTCGAGGACATCCGCAAGCTCATGGAGGTCATGGACCGCCTGGTGGCAGCGGGCAACACGGTGGTGCTCGTGGAGCACAACCTCGAGGTGCTGCAGTGCGCCGACTGGATCATCGACCTGGGCCCCGAGGGGGGCGCGGGCGGCGGGAAGCTCGTGGTGGCGGGCACCCCGGAGGCCGTCGCGGCCACGCCCGGCTCCCACACCGGCGCCTTCCTGCGCCAGCAGCTGGGCGGGTAGCCCGGACTCACCCTGCCGAGCGGTCGACGCACTTCACCCCGGCACCGAGCGGCGCCGGGGCGAAGCCGAAATAGTCCGGACGAATCCGGCGTCGAGGCGCTTAGCCGCGAGCCTTTTCGCCGATCATCTTGGCCGAGTAGTCCTCGCCCTTGCCGATGGTCAGGAAACCCATGACGCCGAGGTACAGGCCAATGATGTAGCCGAGGCCGCAGGCCACAGAACCGACCCAGCTGATGATGCCGGAGTACAGGTTCTGCTTGAGCTGCCACTGGAACCAGGTGTTCTCATCCTGGCCTTCCACCTTGCCGATGAAGGAGCCGAAGACCCAGCCCCAGATGCCGAAGAGAGCCGAGATGATCCACATCAGCTTGGCGCGGTCCTGAAGCTCCTTGGGGATGCCCTGCTGGTCGAGTGCGCTCATGTCCATTCTCCTGTTCTGAACGAAGTCGTTCTGGGAAGTGAAAGGGGGTGACCTCTTGTACCAAAGCGGGTGCTCCCGGGCAATGGAGGGACGCAAAAAGGCGGTGGGGAAATCGCTCAGTCTACGAAGCGTAGAGACCCGTCTCTGATCCGTAGTCTCCAATCCGGCGCGGCGCGGGAAGTGCCGCATAGGAGCACAACGATGCTGGCACCACCCTTGCAATCAGGTACGGGAGCAGGCGGCGCACCGCCCTGCGCCTGCCCTCCGAGGACTCGCCCATGTGCTCACGACGACAGCCCCCCACCCCTGCAGCGGACCACTTCCTCACCAAGACGCTGCTGCTGGCCCTGATCCTGGGCCTGGTCAGCATGCTGCTGGCCGCCGAGATGGCCCACGCCACCCCGGTGCCCACCCTGGATCAGAAGGTGCTGCCCGCCACGGGCACCCAGGAAACCCTGCTCCACACCCCGGGTTTTGGACGCTACGCCGTGCTGGTCAGCTCCCGCCAGGGGGCGGGCCTGCAGCTGGTGGACCGGATGGCGGGCCCCGGTGCCGTGGTCGGGCAAGCCGGTGAGCAGGACGGGCGGCTGGATCTGTTCCTGGACCAGGGCACCACCAAGCTGAGGGTCCACAGCCACGATCAGGGCCAGGGCGAGGTGGAGCTGGAGGCCCACGGCTTCGAGGAGCTCAACGAGGGCCTGGCACCGATCCTCGAGGACCTGCGCCTGATCGAGAGCGATCTGGGCGACTTCCAGCAGCGCTCCTGGTGGATCGATCCGAACGAGCGGGAGCGGGTGACCATCGAGGCCGCGGGGCGGCACCTGGCAGACCTGCGCCTGTGGCACGACGGCACATGGCTGGTCGAGACCATGCCCAGCTGCGAGACCATCGACCCGGTCGAAGGGCGCCCCCTCACCCGCTGCCAGCTCACCACCGTGCTCGAGCCCGGGCTCTACCTGCTCAGCGCCTACGGCGGCCCCAGCCAGCCCTGGGCCGAGGACGGCCCCGAGCGTCCCCTGTACCTGCGCTCCGGCATCCCCACCCTGGGCGATGCGGGCCGCCAGCGCGGGGAGCTGAGCCCCTTCGGCCAGGACCGCTACCTGGTGCCCGGCGAAGCCGACCACTACCGCCTCGAGCTGCCCGAGGCGCGCAAAGCCCACATCAACGTGGTGGGCCACAGCGACAGCGAGCCTTTCCGCACCGGCGGCTACAGCGGCAGCATCCAGGAAGAGAGCGTCCCGCCGGTGGCCGAGGTCTCCACCCGCCGCCACGACGACCTCAACCAGGTCATCATCAGCGGCGACGCCGGCCAGCCCTACCTGCTGCAGCACTTCCCCGTGGCCCGCACCCACGAGACCATCACCGCCCGGGATCCCTTCTGGCTGTCCACGCTCCACGCGGGGGCCGTGGACGACAGCCTGGAGCCCACCTCCATCCTGGTGCGCCACCACCGCCACCGCGACGACATCGAGATCGTACGGGCCGAGGTGGTGGAGCTGGCCGAAGGTGAAGCGTTCCAGCGCCGCTTCAACCTGCTCGAGCGCGCGACCCTCTTCGTGAAGATCGAGCGTGAGGGCACCTACGCGGTGAACGTCGACGATCCCCGCGCCGCAGTGGTGGTGGAGCCATTCATGGTCCGCTACCCCGAGCACTACCAGCGGCCCGAGTCCCAGCTGGGCTCCACCCGCTGGGATCTGGATCCCGGCTACTACGTGATCGCCATCCAGCCCCACCGGGTGGGGGTGGCCACCCTGACCATCAAGCCCCACGGCCTGCTCGACAGCGTGCTGGACATGGTGGGCATGGAGCGCGATCGCGACCTGCGGGCCAGCCGCGCGGGGGCCCGCTTCCCAGACCTCGAGCTGGCCCACGGCTGGGAGTACACCCTGTACTCCAACGTGGTCCCCGGGGTGCAGATGGGCCTGATCCAGCGCGATCTGCCCATCGACATGTCCCAGCCCCTGCCCGTCTCCCTGGCCGCCGGCGAAGTGCTGGAGCTGCCCGTCACGCTGCCCGAGAAGGGCGCCCTGCGCCTGGTGGACGATGGTGGCCAGCTGCTGGACATCGCCTCCGACGGCAAGGCCTTCATGCAGCAGCCCGAGCTGCGCCGCGGCCAGCGCTCCCTGAAGCTGCGCAACACCGGCAGCTCTGCCACCGTGGCCACCCTGTGGTTCGAGCCAGCCAGCAAGCGTCCCGGGGCACCCCAGCAGCCCATCACCATGGACGCGCTGGCCCTGATCCCCGAGTTCCCCCTGATCACGGCCGGCGAGCCCGCCTTCTTCGATCTGGTCCGCGAGGGCCAGGCCACCTTCCGGCTGCGGGTCGACGAGCCCGCCCTGTACGTGCTCGAGAGCACCGGCCTGCTGGCCACCGCGGGCCAGGTCCGCACCCGCACCACCCTCAACCTGGCCTCCGCCTCCGAAAACGGCGTGGGTCGCAACTTCCTGATCCAGTCCTACCTGCGCACCGGCGAGTACCAGGTCACGGTCAAGGCCCGGGGCCGCAGCCGGGGCCACGCGGGCCTGCGCCTGCGGCGCACCGCCCTGACCGACGGCGG
>CAZHIK010000962.1:2228-3828 GCA_964532635.1 uncultured Enterobacterales bacterium | reverse complement strand
GTCCCTCCACACGGGATTCTCACGCCGCGTGGGGGTCGGCGAGCTGACCCTCGAGGCTCGCTATCTCCTGGTGGCCACCACCCGGGGAGCCTACGACTACGCCGGTCCCATCGGCGGTGTAGCGGTGCTCCCCGGCTATCGGGTACTCTTCTGACACCTTTCCAAGCAGGCTCCGGCCAGCGCGTCAATTGCACGGACAAACGCCAAACCTCGCCATCCTCTTGCCCCTAGGGCTCGCCGCCTGCGCGCCCGGCCTGCCCGAGCCGAGCATCACGGGGGTGGACCCGGCCAAGTTCTACAACGGTGACGAGATCGATCTCGTCGTCACCGGCGAGCACTTCTATCCCCAGGTGGAGCTGGATGTGCGCGACGCCGGCGGGCGGCTGGACCGGCAGTTCGACATCTCCCTGGAGAGCGACGATGGCAGCTACTCCCTCGAGGGAGTGGAGCTGCTGGACTACGAACACCTGCAGGCCTCGGTCCCCACCGGCCTGCCCGCCGCCCGCTACACCGTGGTGGTCACTACCCCCATGGACGACCTGGCCCGCCTTCCCAGAGGCGTCACCATCACCAACTCGCGAGCCGAGAACTTCGAGGTCACCACCGAAGGCGGCTCCCTGGGCTTCCAGGTCAAGGACGAGTTCGAGCTGGGGCTCGAGCTGTACGACACCAGCGGCGAGCTCCTGCTGCAAGCCGTCGATGTGAACCTGAACATCGTCGGCACCCCCCCGCTCGAGGACGGCGACCTGATCATCGACACCGCCAACTTCGACGAGGCCCGGGTCGAAGCCATCGAGGGCGGCTTCCAGGTGGGGCTCACCCTGCGGGCAGGGGATGCCACACGCAACAGCGTCACCCTGCGGGGTGAGGTCCCTTCGATCCTGGAGATGGTCCTCGAAGAGGACACGGAGGACTCCTTCATCGAGCCAGGGGAGAAGGTGGTGGAGATCCGGGCCGGGTCCCTGAACACGGTGCAGATCGACCTGCCCTTCGACGACTTCTCCTCCACAGCGGGCGAGGACTTCGACATCGATCTCGCGCTGGTGGACGAGTTCGGCTTCGTGATCGAGTACGCCACGGCGACCCTGGTGCTCACCGAGGAGTGTGGCGATGGGTCCCAGGTGGTGGAGCTGACGGCCACGGACACGACCTCGTTCACGGCCACAGGAGCCACCAGCGACGACTGTCCCGAGAACCACATCCTCGCCTCGGGTACCGTCAGTGGCTCGAGCGACGCCTTCGAGGTCGAGCCAGCACAAGCCGCCGAGTACGACGTGTCCGTCTTCCCCTCCAACTTCGTGGCTGGCGACGACATGGCGCTGGTCACCGTCCGTGCGCTGGATGTCTACGGAAACCAGGTGTTGGACTACGGGGAAGACTGGAAGCATGAGCACGACTCGGAGCTGGAGATCGCACTCGTGGACGAGCTGGACGGCCTGGACCCCGCCCTCGAGTACGGCGAGCAGAGCTGCCCTGGCTTCGAGGACGGCTACCAGATCTGCCAGGCCAAACTCTACGCATCAGGGGAGGGGAACCACATCACCGCCACCGGCGAGGGCGGGCTCCCGGGCAAGTCCGGCAGCTTCAACGTGCAGCCAGG
>CAZHIK010000962.1:0-2218 GCA_964532635.1 uncultured Enterobacterales bacterium | reverse complement strand
GCCCGCTGGCGGGCTTCGACCTCGATCACGGTACCCCGCCATTCACTGCGGGGGTCCCCTTCAACTTCACGGTCCGGCCCATCGACCGACTGGGGAACACTGTCGCACTCGACCCTCTCTCGGACCAGTTCCTCTTCGAGGGCAGCCCCCACGAGGTCTCCTGCGACTCCCCCACGGCCACCTCCGTTGCGGGGGAGTGGTCTTTCTCTTGCATCGCCACCGTGGTCGAGACGGACCAGACCATCAGCGTGAGCGTTCCGGACGTGGACAACTCCGTGAGTGGCACGCTGGCGGAGGGCTTCGAGGTCGAAAACGGCGCTCTCGGAATGGCCGTCTTCCACTCCCCATCCGGAGATACCGAGGTCGCGGGCGAGCCGTTCTCTCTGAGCATCGAGGTCTTCGACGCCTACGGCAATCCCTACCTCGTCCAGACGGTCAGCTCGGTGACCCTCGAAGACTGCACCGGCAGCCTCGATCCGCTCTCGATGCCCTTCGACGGCAACGGGCAGGGCGAGGTCGAGGCGTCCATCACCCAGGCGGTCTCGGGGTGCAGCATCACCGCCTTCGACGGCACCACCGAGCTGGGGAGCACCGCGAGCTTCGACGTGATCGCCGCTGACTTCGACGATCTCTTCGTGGAGATCGAGGCACCCTGGGTCTTCATCGGCGACGAGCTGGACGTGACCATCACGGCGGTGGACGTCTACGGCAACACGGCCACCGGCTTCGCCGAGCAGGTCATCCTCAGCGCCACGGAGGGCAGCTTCGACACCACCGTGATCGATAGCTACGACAGTGGTGTAGCGAGGGTCCAGCCCGACTTCGAACAGGCTGCCCTGGCCGAAGTCATCGTCGCGGAGACCCACGACGGGGAGTCCGCTTCCTCCGCGAACCTTGACGTGCTCGACAGCGACTGTGGGGTCGAGGCCAGCCTGCTGGTGGACGGCGACACCGAGCCGGTGCTCTGCCTCAGCTCCAGCAGCGTCACGGCCACCCTCGATGCCAGCCGCTCGAGCGGCACCATCGATGGCTACCACTTCGACGACGGGGCTGGGAACCTCACCCGCACGGGCTCTGCCACGACCAGCTCCACCTGGACCAGCCAGGCGGTGTACCACGTGCGTGCGGTGGCCTACGGTCCCACGGGATGCGGCGACATGGACGAGCTGATGGCGTGGGTGGCAGAGCCCGATGGCGAGCCGGCCGGGCCCGTGACCGTCACCCCCGTAGAACTCGTGCGAGTGGTGGGAAGCAGCACCGACGGCAGCACCCAGGTGGACATCGAGGCCTTCGACTGCGCGCGGGACGTCGCCGCCTACGGCACCCTCTACGTCCGGACCGACCTGGGGGAGATCACCGCGGGCACCACCGCCACCGGCCAGGGCCTGGAGCTCCTACTGGACAGCGCCGGTCAAGGTCAGGTGACCTGGAGCGTGGCCTCGGAGGAACGCGGTGGCACCAGCAGCGTCCTGGTGGGGAGGGAGGGCTCGGTCGCCATCGGGTCCACTGAGATCTTCGCGGCGGGGGACGACGCCCTGCCGGTGGTGCTCGAGGTCGATCCCGTCGGTGCGAGCAGCCAGCTCACCGACACCATCACGGTTCGATTCGACGACATCATGCGGAGCGCCAGCCTGGACGCCAGCAACTTCACCTTCGGCGATAGCCTCGGGCCCATCGACATCGACCAGATCAGCGCCGACAGCAGCGGGACCGAAGCCGAGATCACCCTCGTGGCCGCAGTGGACCTGGCCGTGGATGTCTACACCCTCGAGATCGGTGACCAGGTCCGTGACTCCGCTGGCAATCGACTGGACGGCGACTGGGACGGCGCCAGCTCGAGCTTCGTGGTGGACATGGGGGCCGTCACCGACACAGCTCCTGACATGCTCTCTTGCACCCCGGACACCTTGGTGCTGCGCCCCGACGGCGACGACACACCCTCCACCGACGAGGCGGACATGGTGGATGTCACCGCAGTCGCCGACTCAGCCGCGGACTACTGGCTGCTCGAGGTCTACGATGATGGGGGGAACGAGCAAGGCAGGTTCTGGCACCAAGCCGGATCGGTCGCGACGTCCGTGGTCACCTGGGACGCCAGGGATCAGGCGGGCACCGTCCTTCCCAACGGGGTCTACACCCTCGTCCTCAGCGCGGCGGATGCCGCCCTCGACCTCGGTGAGTCCTGCGAGTTCGAGGTGCAAATCGACAACATCGTGGT
>CAZHIK010000961.1:0-3829 GCA_964532635.1 uncultured Enterobacterales bacterium | reverse complement strand
GTCTACCGGCGCACCAAGGCCGAGATGCCCGCTGACAAGATGGAGATCGAGGACTGCCTCGAGGAGGGCATCGAGATCATGGAGCTGGTGGCTCCCGTCGGCATCGTCGCCGAGGAAGGCCGCATCCAGGCCCTGCGCTGCATCCGCATGAAGCTGGGCGAGCCCGACAGCTCCGGTCGGCGGCGGCCCGTCCCCCAGGAGGGCACCGAGTTCGAGCTGCCCTGCGATCTGGCCATCCCCGCCATCGGGCAGGCCCCCGTGCTCGGCGGTCTCACCCAGCTGGGTGCCCAGGAGATCGCCCTCACCCGCTGGTCCACCTTCGTGGTGAACACCGACACCATGAAGACCAACGTGCCGGGTGTGTTCGCTGGCGGAGATGCCGCCGATGACGGCCCCACGGTGGTCATCGACGCCATCCGCGACGGCCAGCGGGCCGCCCGGGCCATCCACGCCCACCTCGCTGGAGAGCCCCTGGTTCAGCCGCCCTTCGTGGTCACCAAGGACTTCTGGGCCAAGCCCGGCCAGTCCGAGCTGGGCGAGGTGCGGCAGAGTCCGCGGCGCGAGGTACACCTGATCGAGGTCGAGGAGCGCGCCCTCAGCTTCTGCGAAGTGGCCTCCGGCTTCGACCACGAGGACGTGGCCCACGAATGCGACCGCTGTCTCTCCTGTGGCTGCCTGCGCTTCGACGACTGCGAGCTCCGCCTGTATGCCGAGGAGTACGGCGTCCAGATGGAGCGCCTCGCCGGCTACGCCCGCAAGCATCGGGTCGACGATCGGCACCCGCACATCGTCTACGATCCCAACAAGTGCGTGCTGTGCTCGCGCTGCATCCGGACCTGCGCCCGGGTGCTGCCCATCGCCGCGCTGGGGTTGGTGGGCCGTGGCTTCAAGACCGACATGCGGCCGGCCATGAACGATCCCCTGATCGAGACCAACTGCCTCAGCTGCGGCAACTGCGTCGATGCCTGTCCCACGGGCGCCCTGACGGTCAAGTACCCCTTCCCGGGGCGGGCCTCCTTGACCACGACGGACCAGGACAGCCGTTGCTCCTTCTGCTCCCTCGGCTGCGAGGTGAAGGTCCGCAGCTTCGGCGAGGGGCGCTACCACCTCGCGGCATCGGGACGGCCGGGCCAGTACCTCTGCCGCTACGGACGCTTCGGCTACGAGCTCTTCCTCCAGCAGCGCAGGGTGCTGCGAGCCTCGGCCCGCCAGGGCAACGCCAGGGCAGAGCCCGCACTCGAAGACGCCTACGAGCGCATCGCCGAGGGCCTGCGCACCGCTATCGGTCGGTATGGCCCCGAGTCCGTGGCGGTCTTCGCGTCCCCAGAGCTGTGCAACGAGGAGCTCTTCCTCCTCGGGCGGCTCGCCAGGGAGGGCCTGGGCACCAACAACGTCGGCTCTCTCTCAGTGCTGACCCGCGAGCGGCTGGACGTGCCTCCCGAGCTCATCTCCACCGGGGATCGCGGCGCGCTGGCGAGCGCCGACCTGATCGTCTGCAACAACGTCAGCACCGACGAGGACCACCTCATCCTGGGCTCCGAGATCATCCGCGCTGTCCAGCGAGGAGCGAAGCTGCTGGTGCTCAACTCGACCCTCGACGCCTCGGACCGGGCCATGGCCACGCTGACCCTGGATCCCATCCGTGGGCGAGCGACGGCGCTGTGGCGGGGGCTGGCGGATCGGCTGCTCGACGACGGCACCTTCGACCTCGACGCGGTCGCCGCCATCCCCGGCGGGCCACGCTTCCTGGCCGGCAAGGGGCCGGACCTCGAGGCCGTCGCGGATCTGACCGGAGTGCGCGACGATCACATCGACCAGGCCGCGGGCCTGCTGCGCGAGGCCCAGCACGTGGTCTTCGTCCACGGCATGGACCGCCAGCAGGACCAGGCTCCCGGCGACGTGGAGACCCTCGCGAACATCGCCACGCTGGTCCGGGCCACCGGGCGGCAGGCGGACCTGCTGCTCCCACGACTGGCGTCCAACGGCGCAGGTGTCCGCATGGCGGGCGCCGAGCCTGGGGTCGGTCCGGGCGGGGCCGCGGTCACCGGCCTGCCTGGTGCTCGCACCCGTGCCCAGCTGCTGCGTATGCTCGAAGACGGATGGATTCGCGCCGCCATCGTGGTGGGTGAGGACCCGTTGCGCCACGACAAGACCGCCGCGTGGTTCCGGAACGCCGAGTTCCTGGTGGCCATGGACTGGACCGAGACCGAGACCACCCAGCTGGCGGACGTGGTCCTGCCCGCCGCCACTGGCCTTGAGAGTGGGGGCACGCGCTGCAACTTCGAGGGCCGCGTGCTCAGCTTCACGGCGGCGGAGGCGCCGCCCTCCGGCCACGACGGCGTCGCGGTCCTGGCAGGCATGCTGACACAGCTGGGCGTGGACCTGCCCGATAGTGGGGTCGCGGCCATCGCCGCGGCGCTCGATGCCAAGGTGCGCGAGGCGGCGGGCGACGCCGTCTCCGACACCTGGAACACGGGTCAGGACCGCTCTCCTCCGGGTGTGTCCCGTCTGCTTCCGGTCGAGGTGAGCCTCCGCGCCGCGTCCCTCATGCCCCCGCTGACCCAGATCGAGATCTACAAGCGCGAGCTCCGTGAGGTCGGCAGCGAGCACTTCCGTGTCCGCAGGCGCTAGCGCACCTCTGTTCCATCCACCCGGAGCCGCCCATGACCATCTCGGAGACCCTCCTCGGCTTCCTGGAACGCAACTTCGGCATCCTGCTGCTGGTGGGGGAGGATGAGAAGATCCTGTACGGCTCCCAGGGCCTGATGGACGCCGCGAAGCTGAGCTCCTTCCCCTACGTGGGCCAGACCCTCGACAGCGTGATGGACAAAGAGGTCCTTCGGGCCGTGCGAGACGGCATGAACCAGGCAGCGGGTGGCAACTGCGCCTGCGTTCCCTTCGCGACCACGGCCGACGGCGCTCGAGGCATCCGCATGTTCGTGGATCGGATCGTGGACAACGGCGCTGCCACATGGGTGTTCTGGGCCGACAGCCGTAGCCTCGACGGCAACGTCCGCGGCCCCGATTGCACCGAGCTCCAACAACGCGAGGCCCACTGCCGCGTTCGCACGGCTCGGCTCGAGGAGGAGATCGAGGGCCTGGAGGACCTGGCGAGCCAGCACCGCCAGGACATCGACAACCTCGCGGCCCTGGCCAAGCGGTCCAAGGGGGACTGGGAGGAGACCCGCCCCTGGCTGGAGCGAGTCCTGAACGCCCTGCCCGACGACTACGTGGTGATCGACAAGGACCGCACGGTGGTCATGAGCAGCCACTCCGAGTCCTCCCTGGGCGCGAAGTGCCACTCGGTCTTCTTCAAGCGCGACCGCCAATGCGCCGACTGTCGCGTGGCCCGTCTCGAGATCACCAAGGAGCCCACGCGGCGGGTCAAGGCTCGCGCCCACCGCCACCTCGAGGTCCACGAGATCCCCATCGTCAACGGAGACGACGAGCTGGACTTCGTGGTCATGGTCTACCGCGACATCACCGAGCGGGAGCAGTGCAAGATCGACCTGCACCGCGCCAGCAGGTTGGCTTCGCTGGGCCAGCTGGTCAGCGGCGTGGGCCACGAGATCAACAACCCCAACCAGTTCATCAGGGGCAACATCAGGATCGTCAAGCAAGCGCTGGACGACATGCTCCCCATCATGGACGACCACTATCGGGAGCACCCCGAACTGCGGATCGCTCGGCTCCCCTACGAGTTCCTCCGACAGCACATCATGACGCTGGTGGACGACATGGCGAGCGGCTCGGAGCGCATCAAGGGCATCGTCGAGGGCCTGCGCCACTTCGCCAAGGAGGACGAAGGGCTCCTGTTGGACCGGGTGGA
>CAZHIK010000960.1:0-3834 GCA_964532635.1 uncultured Enterobacterales bacterium | reverse complement strand
ACGAGACCTCCATCCACATGGGCACCGACCTCCGGGAACCGCGCTTCATGGTCCTCGAAGAGGCCAGGCAGCTCTACCTGTACTTCGCGGTGCTCGGTGAGACCGCCACCGCGTTCGAGCCCCAAGGCACCATGTACACGGTGCGTGACCACGAAGGGAGCTGGACCGAGTCCGAGTGGTTCCGCAAGGACGACTTCATCCCCTGGCGAATCAGCCACGAGCGCAACCAGCCCCAGCTGATGGGCTACACCGGCGGTGGGGAGATCTACGACCCCGAGGAAGGCTACCCGCAGCTCGAGATCGAGTGGCTCACCACCTCGAACGGCCTGGACTGGGAGCCCGTCGTGGAAGACCTGCCCGTGGTGCACACCGGCGGCGCCTCGGAGGCCGACTACACCTGGCAGGACGGCGGCGATCTGCTCGTGGTGGCCCGCAACGAAGCCGGGGACTCCTTCGGCTTTGGCTCCATCATCTGCACCGCGGAGAAGGGCAACCTCGCGGCCTGGACCTGCGCCCACGACAAGAAGAAGTACGACTCGCCCTTGCTGTTCGACCGGGCTGGCCGGTACTGGCTCATCGGCCGGCGCAACATGACCGAGACGGGCGACTACGACCTCGGGATGAACGACCTGAGCTTCGAAGAACAGGCCCTGCAGTACGAAGCGGCCTACTGGGGTGAGCCCAAGCGCTGCTCGCTGTGGCAGGTCTTCCCCGACGATCTGGTGGTGCTGCACACCCTCGATCTCCCCTCTCGGGGTGACACCTGCTTCGCCTCGACCCTGGACCGCGGCGACGGTCACTACACCGTCTACAACTACTCCAACGACGTCGACGGCGAGGACCTCCCCTGGAACCAGGGCCAGGTCTCACCGACCTTCATCTACAAGCAGGAGCTCTACGTTCCATAGAGCCTTCGGCGCGTGTGGTGGGGCGTTCGGCGATGGGCTGACCGCTGACGCTTCATCTTCATCGGCGCAGCCGATGGTACAGCTCCCAGTCGAAGAAGTCCGCGTAGGGCTCTGCCGCGGGGGTGAACCACGCCGCGAAGCGCTCGCGATCGGGACCCAGCTCGTCGACGAAGCGCTCGATCACAGCGCGGCGCTCCGCGCGCCAGGCCGCGGCCTGGAGCCCGTGCAGGTACAGGTCGAGGTAGCGGTCCGCCGAGCGGTCCCAGGAGGCGTCTATGGCCATGGATGCCATGACCTTGGTGCGATGCTCCCACGGCCGGTCGCGGCGCGCCTCGAGGGCTCGGATGACCAGCTCACCGAAGGCCCGGGCCTCGCCGCCGGGGTCGCCCTCGTCGAGCCAGTCGTAGAGGTAGCCACAGCGCTCCATCTTCGCGAGCCCACCGGTGCGCCGCGCGATCACCACCGTGCCCAGCAGTGAGGCCTCGTAGTCCACGAGGCCGCAGGGCTCGAAGCGTGAGGGCACCAGCGCGAAGTCCCCCCCGGCCATCATCAGGCGCGAGAGGGCTGGCAGGAAGCGGCGGTCGTAGAAGAAACGATCGGGGTTGCGGCTGGCGGTGGCGGCGAAGGCCTGCTCGATGCCCCGCCCTCGCTCATCGCCCGCAGAAGCCAACACCGCAAAGCGCGCATCGGGCACAGCGGCGAAGACCGGCTCGACCACATCGAGGACCAGGTCCAGGTGCTTCTGCTCCACCAGGCGGCCCACCACCACGATGATGGGTGGGTCGCCTTCGGGTTCGGTGCCGAAGCACTCGATGTGGAGCAGGCGCTTGAGCTCCGCCTTGACCTCGAGACGCCGAGCGTCGAAGTCGTGGTCCCCCTCGAGCATGGCCCGCTGTACGACAGGCTGCCGGAACAACGGCTGTGATGGGTCGCGGGCTTGCCGGGCCCGGAGTATCCCTGCCCGCAGCTCGGGCAGGTGCTCGGGCCGACAGCTCTCGGACAGCCCGTTGGTGATCCCCGCGATGGGGAGCTTCTCGAAGAGGTCCAGGCCCTTGTTGGGCACGAAGACGTCCCGGGGCGGTGCCCCGGCGAGCTGCTCGGCACGTTCCAGCAGCTCCGCGCGGGAGCAGCGCAGCTCGGCGGCGTATCCCCAGCTGCCCTCGAGATCACCGCTGACGGTGGTGATCCGCCCCCCCAGCTCGTGGACACGCAGCATGGCGGCCTTGAGCAGGTTGAGCCGATCGCAGTGATCGAAGTAGCGATGGAAGGTGGCCGCGCCGTCGAGCCCGAGCTGGTCCAGGGTCTCGTAGCCACCCCCTCGCAGCCCCACCTCGCCCTGGTAGGAGCCGTTGTGGATGGTCAGGTGGACCGCGGGAGCCTTCGCCCCCACGAAGAAGGGCACCAGGCCGACGTGGTAGTCGTGCAGGTGCAGCGCGTCGGGTGGATCTTCGGCCAGCACACCCGCGATGGCCTGGCAGACGGCGCAGTACAGGCGGGCGCCGAGCCAGGCGTCCTCGGGGTAGATGGACCCGGGAGTGGTCCAGCCCAGCAGCTCCGGCTGCCACAGGTAGATGAACTCGAGCCGGGCACCGAGTTGCTCACCGTCCACGACCAGCGGCTCCGACAGCACGCGGCGATAGGCCTCGAAGCGCAGTTCCCGCCCATCGATCTGGACCGGAAGCTCCACGGGGATCCGCTCCAGCCCATCCCGGTCGTACCAGGCGAAGCAGGGAGAGAGGGTCCGTATGGTGAGCTCGAGCCCCCGGCGATGCGCCGCCCGGAACAGCTCGGGGGGAAGCTGCTCCACCACCACACCCAGCCCGCCGACTCGGGCGCCATAGCCGCTCCCGGAGCGTCCGATCTCCCAGGCCGCGAGGTCGAGCTTCAGGGCTTGCCGGCTCATCGAACCACCTCCATGCGTCGGAGTGGATATCCTGAGCCGTGCGCCCAGGAGCGTCACCTCCGTCACCGTCGACAAACATCCAGGAGCCCAGGATGGACCGTGAGCAGCGCCTCGACGCCGTGTGTGCAGCCATCTCCGAGCTGGCGCGCCACCCGGAGCCTGGCAGCCTCGGGGACGGGCTGTCGGCCACCATGGCCCAGGCCTGCCTGCAGTTCGCCTGCGGGGCGTTGGGCAGAAGCGAGCTGGAGCGCGCGACCCGCGTGCCCGGCCATCCCCCTCCCCTGGCGGCAGTGGTGGCCGCCCGGGGTGTGTTCACAGCCCCCCTCGAGTGGGTGGCCCTGCTGGCGGCGGTGGGCTCGGAGGTGATCCTCAAGGTCCCCGCCGCAGCTCCGGACTTCGGTCGCGCCGTGGCCGACACCTTCCGGCGTCGGGGCCTGCCGGTCCACTGCACGGTACAGAAGGACCTGAAGGCGGTGGACGCCCTGGTGGCCATGGGAAGTGACGAGACCATCGCGGCGCTGGCCGCCGCCCACCCCCGGGCTCGGCTGTCGCTCCATGGCCACCGCTTCAGCTTGGCGGTCGTTCGTGGTGCGGGGCGGGATCTGGCCCGAGACCTGGCCACGGACGCGCTGCTCTACGACGGCCGCGGCTGCTTCACACCCGCAGCGGTGCTGCACCTCGGGGGTGCCGAGGCCGCGGCTGCCCTGCACCGCGAGCTCGGTGAGCAGCTGCTGGTGCTCGCACGGCGGCTCCCCCCCGGCCCCAGCGATCCCCTGCTCGGGCCCGACTGGCGCCGGCGCAGCGGACTGGCCAGGGCGTTGGGCAACCCGACGCCCACCTCACCCCCGGCCACCGCCCTGCAGGATCCCCGTCACTTCGAGGCTGCGGTGCTGCCGGGCTTCCTCCCCGTGCATCCGCTGTCGGGCCCCGAGGCTCTGGGCCCCCTGCTCGCTCCCTGGCGGCCCTGGCTGGCCGCGTGCGCCACTGACCTGTCCGATCAATCGATACTGCTCGAAGCTGGCT
>CAZHIK010000959.1:0-3847 GCA_964532635.1 uncultured Enterobacterales bacterium | reverse complement strand
TTGCCGGCCTTGGCCGCTGCGAGGCTCGTGGGGCCCGCGCCAGCGCTCCTGCTCGAGCGAGGTGCGGGAGATGTGGAGCCGTCCAGGCCGAGCACGATCTGGCCAGGTGGTGCCAGCTGGAAGCCGCCTTGGGTGAAGCGCTCGTCCATGCGGCCGCCAGGGCCACTCTCGGCCCACAGCAGCGGTGCCGCCGCCAGCACGCCCGCGGCGAGTAGGACCGCGCCCAGCCCAGCCCAACGGCGACCCCGGCGTCGCCAGAGGGTCCAGGGGAGCACCGCGAGCCAGAGGAGCATCGCGTAGACGGCGTAGTAGGGGCTGCACAGGGCGGTGGTCAACATCGCCACGAAGGCTGCGACCCAGCTGTTGCGCTCACCCGTCCGGTGGACCCACACCGCGGCAGCACCCAGCAGCAGCAGCGGGCCCAGCGCCAGGACCTCCACGATGGTGTCTGCTGCGCTGCGCAGCAGGAAGGGGTGCAGCTGCAGGGCCAGGGCTGCTGCGCAGGCGCCCCAGGGCCCGGCGCCGAGACTCCGGGCCAGCAGGCAGCCCCCCAGCCCGGTGAGCACCAGCAGACCCATGATGACGAAGGTGAGGGCCGCCGCCCCCGCGGCCGGGCTGCCGCCCAGCGCGAGCTCGGCGAGGGATGCCAGCAGCGTGGTGAGCGGGTCGACGGGCCAGAAGGGCATGCCCTCGGGGTAGGCCAGCAGATCCGCGTGTCCTGGCGGTGCTGCCCCCGTGATCCATCGCCCCACCTGACCGATGGCGAACAACCGTCCCCACGCTTCGCCGAAGGGCTGGCCTGGGAAGCCCCCCACGCTGAGGCTGCCCCTCAGCAGCACGAAGGGGACAACGACGATGGGCAGAAGGGGGAGTGAGCGCCGCACGGCAGGATGATAGCCTTCCGCGGCCCGCCGAGAAAGCGCGGCTTCGGCGGCTCGAAGCGAGCGCGTTATCTGGTGCTCCGGATCGCTCGATCCCCCCGATGCTGTCGGGCCCCGCCCACGCTGTGCTGGAGAGTCGATGTTCGGGGATGTCCCCCTTGTTCTAGTGGATACCGATGAGGCGCTGGCGAGCGCTGTCGCCGCCATGCGCGGTCTGCCCGCCATCGCTGTGGACCTCGAGGCCGACTCGTTCCACCACTACCGGGAGAAGGTCTGCCTGATCCAGGTCTCCATTCCAGGCACCGACTACGTGATCGACACGCTGGCGGTGTCCAGCCTCGAGCCGCTGGGGGAGCTGCTGCGTGATCCGCAGCTGGTCAAGGTCCTCCACGGCGCCGACTACGATGTCGTCAGCCTCAAGCGAGACTACGACATCGCCCTGGCCGGCCTGTTCGACACGATGATCGCCGCCCAGTTCCTGAACCTGCCCAGGCTGGGGCTCGCCGACCTGCTGGGTTCGTCCTTCGGCGTCGAGATCGACAAGAAGTACCAGCGTCACGACTGGGCCCGTCGGCCCCTGCTCCCCGAGCATCTCGAGTACGCCCGTGGCGACACCCACTGGCTGCTGGCCCTGCGTGAGGTCTTCCAGTATCGCCTCGATCGGGCTGGCTGGACCGATGCGGTTGCCCAGGAGTGCCGACTCCTCGAGCAGCGTGTGTGGCAGGGGCGTACTCCTGATCCGGGTGACTTCCTGCGCATCAAGGGCGCTCGTGACCTCGACATGCGAGCCGTCCGGGTGCTCCGGGTGCTCTACGAGTACCGCGAGCAGCAGGCCAAGGCCATGGATCGGCCGGTCTTCAAGGTCATCCCCGATCGCGTCCTGCTGACCATAGCTCACCGGCGGCCCAGGGATGTCGACGCCCTGGGCGCGATCATCCGCAAGAGCTCCGCCCTCATGCGTCAGCACGGACAGGGCCTGGTGGCGGCCGTCGCCGCGGGGCTCGACGACGATCGCCCCCTGCCCGAGGCGCCACAGAAGCGCAAGCCGCGCAGCCGCAGCGGCCCCGCCAGCGCCCCGGTGGTCGAGAGGCTCCGGACTTGGCGCAGCGAGCGGGTGAAGAGGGACAACCTGCCACCCGCCATCATCGGGTCCAACGCCGTGCTGCGCGAGCTGGCGCGCGCTCTGCCCGCCAGCCTCGAGGAGCTGGCCGAGCTGCCCGATGTGCGCGCCTGGCAGGTCGAGCGCTACGGCAAGGAGATCATCGAGATCGTGTCCGATGGCCTCGAGGCGGCCAAGCCCCAGAGCAAGTCACGCCGCCGGCGGCGCCGACGGCGGAAGAAGAGCTCGGGGAGCGCAGACTAGTATTGGTACCCGGTGCCGCAGGCGGCGATGCAGTCGATCTCGATCAGGGCCCCCAGGGGGAGCCCGGCCACGGCCACCGCAGAGCGGGCGGGGCGCGGCCCCTCGGGGAAGTACTGCAGGTAGACGGCGTTGACCTTGGGGTAGTCGGCCATGTCGACCAGGTAGACGGTGGTCTTGATGACCTTGTCCATGCTCGAGCCGCCCGCCTCGACCACGGCGCGAAGGTTGGTGAGGGCCTGGTGGGCCTGGGCCTCCACGTCGCCGTCCACCAGCTTGCCCGTGGAGGGATCCAGGGCGATCTGGCCACAGCTGTACAGCAGGCCTCCGTGGCGAATGGCCTGGCTGTAGGGCGCGACAGCGTCGGGAGCTCCGGAGGTGTGGATGGCTTCCATGCGGCGACTCCTAGAACAGGGCGTTGTTGATCAGCTCGCCGACGCCGCCGGCTCCCGGCACGATGTAGTCCTCGGCGTTGAGGCCGTTCTCCTGGTCCCACAGCTCGCCGGGAGCGCGGTCGAGGACCTGCTGCGGCGAGAGACCGCGATCCAGCCGCACGGCGTGGATCGTGACGTCTGGAGCTTCGGTGACGAGGCGCTTGACGTACTGGGGGGTGACGATGAGGTTCACACACACGAAGCGGGTGGGGCGGCCTTCGGACCGCTCGCGGTAGTGGTCCATGGTGCGGATCATGCTGGAGCCGGTGGCGCCCATGGGATCGGGGATGATCACCAGCCGCTCGTTGACCGGACCGCCGATCTTGGAGCCGGACAGGTCGACGCCGGTGACCTCGCCCTTTTCGTTGGCGACGCGCTGCATGAAGATGTGGTCCTGGCGCACGGCGCCGGGGTCGAGCAGGGTGCACAGCCCGTCGAAGAAGAGCTGGGAGGGCATGATGCCGGCCCGGGCCACATCGACGATGATCACCTTCTGGTGGGGATCGATCACGGAGCCGCGGATCACCCCTTCGGGGTTGATGGGCTGCATGCGGGTGGGCTGCTCGACGGAGATCTGCTCGAGCTCGAGGCTGGCGACCTTGGCGATCAGGAAGCGGTACAGCTCGGTGAGCAGCAGGTTGAAGAGCGGCTGGGTGGTCTCGGGGGAGGAGAGCCGTGTGAGCAGGGTGAGGGGGTAGGGGAAGGAGTGCAGGCAGACGCGCTCGCCGTAGGCGTGCTCGATGCCCCGGGAGGGGAGGGGAAGGGAACGGAATTGGGAATCGGTGGGAACGCTCACGAGCGGGCCTCCAGCAAGAGATCCAGAATCAGCTTCACGGTTGCGAGGACCTCGGACAGGGTGTCGTCGATGACCAGCCGGGAGAGGAATGGAAGCGGACCTTCCTGGTCGGAAGAGGTCTCGCTGACAGCGTCCAGCACCGGCTCGGTCTCGGCGATGCGCAGGACCGGGGTCGTGCAAGCCCCGTCTTCTAACAGATCCGCACTCATGGAGAGCAGCTTCCACTCCGGATCGACCTCGGTCCAGCGAGGGAGCACCACCAGGATCTCAGCGGAGCGGGCGCCGGGGCTCTGCAGCAGCTGGGCTGCGTTGCCGAGCAGTCCCCAGGTCTCGTCCCGCTCGAGGACCAGCTGGAGGGTGGCCCGGAGCCTGTCCA
>CAZHIK010000958.1:0-3848 GCA_964532635.1 uncultured Enterobacterales bacterium | reverse complement strand
CCGGATGGCGTGGTGGCCCTCGAGCGCCCGGACTGGCTGCTCCCAGGCGAGCTGGAGGGGGTGCTCTCGGGGGAGTCGGAAGTGCTGGACCAGGTCCGCTTCGATCCCTCGCACCCACAGCTGCGACGCTACCTGGCCGAGATCCTCCAGCACTGGCTTCGCGAGGCCGGCGTGGACGGCTTTCGCTGCCACCAGGCCGCGCGGCTTCCGCCCGATCTGTGGCTCGAGCTGCGGGCGGTCGCGCAGCAGGTGCGGCCCGACGCCATCCTGCTCGGTGACGATCCGGCCGCGGCCGCGTTGGGTGCATTCGACGTGTTCATCGACCATGACTTCTTCCTGGCGGTCCGGGGGCTGCGCCGCTTCGGCTCGCCGCCCCCCGATCTCTGGCGGTCACGGGAGCGACTCCTCGAACAGCTACCCCCCGGCACGCCCCGGGTGATCTTCCTCGAGAGCCACTTCTGGTCGCGCGCCGGCGACATGGGAGCCATCTCGCAGCAGGCTCCCCTGGTGCTGCAGTACTGCTACGACGCCACGCCGATGCTCTACGCCGGCCAGGAGATCGGCATCTGCGACACCCCCTGGCTCGACCAGGAGGACGTACGGAAGCCGATCCGCTGGAGCTGGGACGACGTGGTCATCTCCCGGCTCCACAGCAACCTGGGGGAGCTGCGCCGGAGGCGCCCGTCCCTGACCCGCGGCTCGCTGGTGCCCTTGGACAGCGGGCACCCCGAGGTGATCGCCTTCGAGCGCCGCCTCGGCGATGAGCGGACCATCGTGATCGCCAACCTGAGCGGAGCGCATGCCGTGACGGAACTGCAGCGCCGATCGTCCTACAGCTGCGAGAGCATTGGAGCGCCCATGGGCTTCCCCGAGGAGACCGAGCAGGGGCTCGTGATGGGGGCTCACGGCTGGCTGGTGTACGGTGTCGAGGGGTGAACCCGATGAGATCACGAACGTCCAGGCAGCTCTTCGGCACGCATGCCGCGGCCTTCCTGCTCCTGGCTGGCGCCTGTGACGGACCCGAGCCGAAGAGCACGGGCCTCGACTCCAGCGACAGCATCGACACGGGCTCGACCGCGCTGCTGGACGACACCGACTGCCTCGAGGAGTCCCCTGTGCCCGAGGAGTGGCCCGAGACCTCCGAGGGCGCCGACGCCAGCTTCGCCCGGGGCGACTTCCTGGCGGGCGTGGGCGATGTGAACGGCGACGGCCTGGACGACATCATGATCGAGGGCCAGACCACCTACGTCGGCTTCGGCCCCATCTGCGGCTTCGACGACAGCGGCTGGGTGGATGCGGCCCTCGAGAACGAAGGCGGGCCGGGCGAGAACCGGTCAGCGTCGGACGGCGGGGGCGCGGGGGATGTGAACGGCGACGGCTACGCCGATGTGATCGTGGGCGACGACCAAGCCGACGACTGCGGCTGGGACTGCGGCGAGGCGTACCTGGTGCTCGGACCGTTCGAGGGCACCCTCGAGCTGATGAACGAAAGCGACGCGGACTGGGTGGGGGCTGGCGACGACTCCAGGTTGGGCCACAGCGTGGCGGCCCTGGGGGATGTGGACGGGGATGGAACCGGCGAGGTCATCCTGGGCGCCCCCGGGAACTACCGGATCGAGGCCGCAGCCTGGATCGTGCCCGCCGAGCCGGTGGGCCGGGTGATGGTCGACGAGGTCGGCGCCTCGGTGGGGGCCTCCTCCGCCTACCCCGACGTAGGCGAGAAAGTGGCGGGCCTGGGCGATGGGGACGGCGACGGGCTCGACGATGCGCTGATCGGCTGCGAGCTGGCACTGGAGCCCCAGCTCCCTGGGGTCGCGGTGTTCCGTGGTCCCATCGCAGGGCAGCTTGCGCTGGACGACGCGGACGCCATCGTAGCGGGCCTGCTCGAAGAGGATCGCCTGGGCTGGGACTTCTGCGGCATCGGCGACCAGGACGGGGACGGACTGCCGGAGCTGGCGGCCACGGCCAAGGCGAGCTGCACCACCTACCTCTTCGACGGGGCCATCTCGGGGAATGTGGACATCGACCAGGCGCGCACCGCTCTGAGGAGTCCCTGCGAGAACCTTGTCCGTGTCGCGGCTGCTGGAGATGTGGACGGGGACGGCCAGGACGATCTGATGGTGGGCAACTCCCAGGTGGACATCGGGGCCGACGACAACGGCGCGGTCTACATCGTGGCCGGTCCGCTCGAGGAAGGAACCTTCGAGCTGGAGGACATCGCAATCCGCATCCACGGGGTGGGGGTCAATTCAACCTTCGGGACGCGGATGGCGGGGGCTGGGGACACCAACGGGGATGGCTACGACGATCTGCTGATTGGGCACTGGGAGGACAACCCGGTCGGCGACCACTTCGCGGCGGGGTTGTTCCTGGGGCGGGGGTTCTGAATCCAAGCCTCGACGCTGGATAGTCGACGGACACCCAATGTAGGGGCGGGGTTCATCCCCGCCCGCGGATACCGGCTTTCAGGCTGGGCGCTTCGACCCTCGGCCCCGTGCACCTCGTGCCCAGGGCCCAGGCCCGAGCACCCAGGGCCCAGCACCCAGGCCCGAGCACCCCGAGCCCAGGGCCCAGGGCCCAGGCCCGAACACCCCGAGCCCAGCACCCAGGGCCCAGGCCCGAACACCCCGAGCCCAGGACCCAGGGCCCAGGCCCGAGAACTGCCGGATCTTGGGCCCCCTGTGTCAGCGTAGTTGTCGCACGTTCACCACCACGCCCCTCCGGATTCCACATGCATCCTCATCACTTCGACCATGAGGCCCTCGAGGCCTACCGCCTCCTTGCCGAGGTCGCCCGATGGTACCTGGGCGCTCGTTTCCCCAGGGGGGCGTCCAAGCTGAAGGCCCAAGGGCTCGAGGCGGCGCAGTCCGCGGCACTGAACACTGCCGAAGGTCGGGGCCGGGCCGGGCAAGCTCGGCGGAATCACTACGAAATCGCACTGCCGTCTGCAGCCGAAGCCTGCGCGGCGCTCGACATGGCAAAGGTGCCCGGTGGTCCCGAGGCCCAGCAGAAACCGCGGCGGGCAGGGGCCATGTTGGAGGGGCTGGGGGCGTAGCTTCCGCCCCCCGCTGTGCTGGCGGCAGAAATGCTCCTCTCCGCCAAGCACTCAACTCCATCTCTGCAACAACCTTCTGCTACACAGCGTGTGGCACCGCACAGAGCCGGTCCGCCAGGCCCATCACCCGGTGGGCCCGACCCCACGGCAGCAGCCCCAAGGTCGCCAGCATCTCCGCTTGGCCCGCGGAGAGCCGGCACGGGCGAGGACGACGGTGGCACCACCAGCGGTCGGCGCCGCAAAGCGTCGAACCGTCCGGCGTGGACGTGCTCGTTCGCGTGATCGTTCCTCGTAGACCTTGGTCCGTGGACCGCGGGCCGTGGTCAGGCACCCTCCACGCACCACACCCCACGCTCCACGTCACACGCGCTGTGCCCCCCTACCCCTCCTGGTTCGCCCGCTGAATCAGCCAGGCCTCCATGAACGCCTTCAGATCACCATCGAGGATGCGGTCCACGTTGCCCGTCTCGACCTCGGTGCGCAGGTCCTTGACCATGCGGTAGGGGTGCAGCACGTAGTTGCGGATCTGGCTGCCCCACTCGATGGCCATCTTCTTGCTGTGCTGGCTGGCGGCCTCTTCGCGGCGGCGCTCGAGCTCGGCCGTGTACATCTTGGCCTTGAGCAGCTTCATGGCCATGGACTTGTTCTTGTGCTGGCTGCGCTCGCCCTGACAGCAGACCACGGTGTTGGTGGGCAGGTGGGTGATGCGCACGGCCGAGTCGGTGGTGTTGACGTGCTGGCCGCCCGCGCCGCTGGAGCGGTAGGTATCGGTGCGCAAATCCGCCGGGTTGAT
>CAZHIK010000957.1:0-3853 GCA_964532635.1 uncultured Enterobacterales bacterium | reverse complement strand
AAGCGTCGTCCCCAGCGCAGGGAACCGCCGCGCAATTCAATATCAAGCGGAAAATAATAATAAGTGGACTGCCCGCGGAGGGTGTAGAACAGTGAGAATCCGATCAGGTTACGGCTGTCGCGTACCATGGGATCGATAAAACTGAGCGAGAACGACCGGTATTTGGAAGCGGGCTGGGTCGATCCCAGGGAGTACTGGGTGCCCACATTAAAGCTCAGGCTGAGCTGCTGTCCGTTGCCGCTGCGGCGCTGGGCCGGCACGGGGATGCTGCGCCGGCCCTGGAGGTAGCTGGCGGTGAGGGAGTCGGCGGTGGAGAAGCTGGACCATGGGCCCTGGGCCGTGATGGTGCCGCCCCGGCGCCCGGCCCCGGGCCCGATCTCGAGGAGGTGATCGGCGGCTCGCATGGTCTCGGCGTCGTGTTCCACCACCAGCACGGTGTTGCCACGGTTGCGCAGCTGGAGCAGGGTGTCGAGCAGGCGGCGGTTGTCGCGGGGGTGCAGCCCGATGGACGGTTCGTCGAGGATATAGGTGACCCCTTGCAGGCCCGAGCCAACCTGGGCCGCCAGGCGGATGCGCTGGGCCTCGCCCCCGCTTAGGCTGGCGGTGCGGCGATCCAGCGTGAGGTAGCCCAGGCCCACGTCGTCGAGGAAGCGCAGCCTGTGGCGCAGCTCCCGCAGGATGGGATCGCCCAGGGGGCGCTGACGCTCGGGGAGCACTATGGTCTCGAAGAAGCCGCGGGCCCGGGCCACGGACATGGAGGTGAGCGAGGGCAGGTTGCGTCCACCGAAGGTGACCGCCCGGGCCAGGGGGTTGAGGCGGGTGCCTTCGCAGCCGCGGCAGGGCGAGCGGGTGCGGAAGGCCTCGAGGGGGGTGTGGCGGGTGAAGTGCCAGATGCGGTCGAGGGTGCGCAGCAAGCCCCGCCAGCTGCGGGTGACGCGCTTGGCCTTGCCGGTGCCGGTCTTGATGACCGTGTACTCGACGGGGGCACCGTGGAGCATGGCGTGCTGGACGGCTTGGGGCTGATCACGCCAGGGCCGGTCGGGATCGGCGCCCAGCTCGGCCAACACGCGGCGCAGGACCCCGGCGTCGATGGTGGTGACGAAGGGCATGTGGCCGTTGCGCATGGCTCGGCACGCGTCGGCCGTTGGGGCGTCGGGCTCGATCAGGAGCTGGGGATCGAAGGCCTCGAGCCAGCCAAGGCCTTCACACTCGGGGCAGGCCCCCTGGGGGGTGTTGAAGGAGAACAGCCGCGGCTCGACCTCGGGCAGGAAGACCGAGTGTTCGGTGCAGCCCAGCTCGGTGGAGAAGGTGTGGTGGTGCTCATCGATCAGGAGGGTGACCACGCCCGCACCGAGGTCCAGGCCGTTCTCGAGGGCCTCGAGCAGCCGCTCCCGTTCGGAGGGCTCGACCCGCGCGCGGTCCACCACCACTTCGATGCTGTGCTTCTCGTAGCGGGCGAGCTGGGGGGGATCGTCGAGCCGCGTCAGCTCGCCGTCGATGCGGGCCCGGGTGTAGCCCTTGGCCAGCAGATCGGACAGCTCGCGGCGGTATTCACCCTTGCGCTCCCGCACGATGGGGCCCATGACGATGGCGGTGGCCCCGCAGTGGTCGGCCAGGAGGTGGTCGGCCAGCTGGCCCGGGGTGGAGCGGTGGATGGGCTTGGCGCACACCGGGCAGTGGGGTGTGCCCAGGCGGGCCATCCACAGGCGGAGGTGGTCGAGGATCTCGGTGACGGTGCCGACGGTGGAGCGGGGGTTGCGGTTGATGCCCTTCTGGTCGATGGCCAGTGTGGGTGAGAGGCCTTCGACGCGTTCCACCCGCGGCTTTTCCATCTTGCCAAGGAACTGGCGGGCGTAGGCCGACAGGGACTCGAGGTAGCGGCGCTGGCCTTCTTGGTACAGCGTGTCGAAGGCCAGGGAGGACTTGCCCGATCCAGACAGCCCGGTGACCACCGTGAGCGCGTCGCGGGGCAGCTCCACATCGACGCCCTGGAGGTTGTGCTCCCGGGCGCCTCGGACGACGATGTGGGTGGTTGGATCGGCCATGGCGTAGGGCCACATATGGCCACCAGGATGGGGTCACCAACGCGGAAGCGGACAGAAAGTGACCGGCTTCACCCCTTGCGCTTCAGCCAGTCCAGGGCCGTCTTGGCGTTGGCTGCGTGGCCCTTGGAGATCTCGGCGGCGAGCATCTTCTCGATGCGCCCACCGACGATGGGGATCTTGATCTCGATGAGGCCGGTGACCTTGCGCACGCAGCCCCCCGGTGCCGGCTCGATCCAGAACTCTCCGCTGCCCTCGAAGCGGTCCTTGGACACCGGGGGCACGATCTCCCAGAGCATGTGGAAGCGCTCGTCGTCCATGTGCTGGATGAGCTCGTAGGAGAGCTTGTCGGCCCCCAGGACCTTCTTGACCACCCCGGGCAGCTTGCGCTGGGAGGTCCAGCGCACGTGCAGCAGGCGGCGGCCGTCACGGCCTTCACCAGGATCGTTGTGCAGCGTCTCGCGGGTGACACCGGAGTTGGCGTCGGTGTCGGCCAGGAACGCCGGGTCCTCCATCAGGTTCCACCAGGTGGCGGGATCGGTGGGAACGAAGTGCTCGGTGTCCAGGCGCATGGGATCCTCCTTGCAGGCGATCGCCCACCAGCAGGCTAACCTCTCCGAGGAGGCTCCATGGCACCCACCGCTGCGCTCCTGACCCTGCTGCTCTTCCCCGTCCGTGCGGACGTGCCCATCCCGCTGTACCCCGAGTGCGGCGAGGAGGACCGGGACGACCTGTGCCCCTCCGACTTCGAAGACTGGTGGCTGCGCTCCACCATCCCCATCGACGCCAGGGACACCGTGAGAGAGGCCGAGCTCGAGGTGGGTGCGGGCTGCTGGGCCGATCGGGCCTGGCGCAGCACCACCGGCCGCTGGGAAGTGATCGTGGCGGTGCTCGACTCGGGCATCGACTGGGAGCGAGGCGATCTCGCCGACAAGGTCTGGCTCAACGTCGGGGAGCTCCCGCTGCCCCAGGACGCCGACGGCGTCGAGTACGACAGCCACGACATCGACGGCAACGGGCTGGTCAACATGGAAGACTGGGAGGACGACCCCCGCGTGGATCCCACCGCAGGTGAGGACGACGCCGACGAGCGATACGATCCCTCGGACCTGCTGGCCACGGCCTGGGGTGACGACTGGGATGGGGTGGACAACGACGGCAACGGCTATGTCGATGACATCGCGGGCTGGGACTTCATGGCCCACGACAACGACGCCTGGAACACCTACGAGCGTGACTCCTACGGCACCCACGGCAGCGGCGTGATGGAGACCATCGGCGCCGAGGGTGAGGGGGGCGGTGGGGACATCGGGGTCTGCCCCAACTGCGCCATCCTGCCGGTGCGCATCGGCCACGCCTTCATCTCCGATGCCGCACGGGTGGCCCAGGCCATCGTCTTCGCGGTGGACTCGGGAGCCTCGGTCATCAACCTGAGCATCGGCGCCCTGTCCCACTCCGTAGCCGTGGACGAAGCCCTGGCCTGGGCCCACGCCAACGGGGTGGTGGTCTCCGCGGCAGCGGGCGACGAGAACGCCTACCACCAGAACCTGCCCGCCGCGGCCCCCAACGTGCTGTATGCCCACAGCCTCCGGTCGGACACCATGGACGAGGACGGGGCCACCTACTCCTACCAGAACTTCTTCAACTGCAACAACTACGGTCCTCGCTCGGTGATCTCTTCGGGCAGCGGCGGCTGCGCCACGGGCGCCACCGCCAACAGCTCGGGTGTCGCGGGCCTGCTCCACTCGGCCTCCCGCGAGCACGATCTGGACCTCAGAGCGGGCGAGATCTACCAGCTGATCATCGGGTCC
>CAZHIK010000956.1:0-3857 GCA_964532635.1 uncultured Enterobacterales bacterium | reverse complement strand
ATGCACGAAGGCCAGCCAAGCGCCGTAGCCACAGCCCACGTCCAGTACGCGGTCCTCGGGCCCCAGCTGGGCGTGGGGCTCCAGGACCTTCCAGCGGGCCTCGTTGATGTACCACAAGCCCTGGTTGGTCTGCGCATCGTACATCTCGTCGCCACCGCGCCCGGAGTAGACGTCGTCGTAGTACAGCGCCAGGCTGGCAGCGTCGGGGCGGGGCTGGGTGCGGACCAGGCCACAGCCACGGCAGCGCACCAGCCCGAAGGGTTGCTCGGAGAGCGCCAGGGGATCGGGGATCTCCGCCAGCTCCCGGGCTTCGTCAGCACCGCAGACGGGGCATGGTTCCCGCACGAGGACCGGCACCTTGGGCTCACTCACCATCCACTCGCTCCAGCCCGAGGTGGCTGGCGTGGCGCCGAAGCTCCTGCACCTCCTGCCACCCGAGTCGCCGGGTGAGGGCCGCCTGCCGGGCCGCGCGGTAGGCCGGCCGATACTGACCCATCACGTTGACCGCCGCTCCCGGTGCCACCCGAGCTACGGCCTCGAGCACGTCCCGCCCCGTCTCGACACCACCGGGCATGACCAGGTGGCGCACGAGCACACCTCGGGTGGCCACGCCGTCGCTGCGCTGTAGGGGACCCACCTGACGAAACATCTCCTCCAGGGCCGCCTCGGCGTGCCGGGGGTAGTCCGCGGCGCCGCTGTACTGCTCGCCCTGCTCCGGATCGCTCCACTTGAAGTCGGGCATGTAGATCTGCACCAGGCCCTCGAGCTCCGCGATGACGTCCGCCCGCTCGTAGCCTCCGCAGTTGTAGACCACGGGTATACCGAGTCCCGCAGCGCGTGCCAGGGCGATGGCCTCGGCGACAGCGTGGACCACGTGTGTGGGGGTGACGAAGTTGATGTTCTCACAGCCCCCAGCGTGGAGGCGCAGCATCAACGCAGCCAGGGCATCGGGTTCGAGGGCTTGCCCCACGACACGCTGGCTGATGTCGTGGTTCTGGCAGAACAAGCAACGAAGGTTGCAGCCGGCAAAGAAGATGGTGCCGCTGCCGCCGCGCCCCACCAGCACCCGCTCCTCACCGTAGTGGGGACCCGAGGAGCAGACCACGCCCTCCGCTCCGGTGCGGCAGCGCCCGCGCTCCCCGGCGCTGCGGTTCACGCCGCACGCGTGGGGGCACAGGTCGCAAGCCTGCAGCCGCTGGCGGAGGGAAACGATGCCGTCGAGTGATGCGCTCACAGGGCCAAGCGTACCCCGGCGTGGCCGCCAAAGCCCTCGTCCAGGCCCACGTTGAGCTGGCCGTAGACCTTCAACATGAAGACGTTGAGCTGCACGCCTCCGAACACCCGCGGGAAGCTGGGTCCCGCCGGGGCCTCCTGGATGGAGCTGACGGTGGCATCGCCGATGGTCTGCTGGGTGCCCACCACGTCGGCCTCGATGGGGCCAGACAGCTCCATCGCGGTGGTCGCTGTGCCCGTGTTGAAGTCCATGCCGGCGCCCAGGAAGGCGGTGGCCACCAGCACGCGGAGGTTGGTGGAGACCTCCACCGGGATGCTCTCCGAGCTGGCCTTCATCACGTAGTCGCCGGTCGCGTCCCAGGTCATGTCCAGGCCGGAGGAAGGCGCGGTGATGGGCATCCCCTGTACCAGCTGCATCCGGTAGGAGGTGAACTCGTAGCCGCCGGTCAGGGCCAGCCCGCCCCAGGCCACCACCTCGGCGTCCTGAGGCTTGATGAGGCGCAGCTGCAGGTGGCCGCCGTAGTTGAGCAGGTTGCCACCGAAGACGTCGCCGCTGGTGTTGAGGGTCATCCCGTGGCCGAAGAACACGATGCGCGAGAGGAAGCCCTCACCGCCGGTGAGCACGCCCATGTTCAGCCCAGCCATCGCCGCCATCTGGAAGCTGAAGCCGTAGTCGGGCAGCTCCGAGCCGCCCTTGCCGAAGGTGGCGCCGCCCGCGCTGACCCCCGAGCCGATGGAGTAGCCCACCACCAGCTTTTGGAAGTTGGAGGCGTAGTCCACGCCCATGCCCTTGGTGGCCAGCGCCGAGGCGTCCGCCATGGAGCCCAGGAACGCGCTGGCGTCCCCCAGGTGCAGCTCGTCCTGGATGGCGCCACCAAGGGCGTCCTCCATGGCACGGGCGTCGAGGCCCAGGGGCTCGACCAGGGTGTCGTCGATGTTCACATCCATGCCCGTGGCGGCCATGGCGGAGGGGGCGACGAGGAGCAGGGCTGCGGTCAGAGAGCGGCGGAGCGAGGGCATGGAGGGTGTCCCGGGCTGGGGAGACCCACAGTATCGCTCCACTGCGCCCTGGGCGCCAGAGGCAGGCTAGCGGGAGGCCACCGAGCGCCGGACGGCGTGGGAGCGCAGGCGCTCCAGGGTGGCCGGGCCGACCCAGTACAGCTCGGACAGCTGGCCGAGGGACTGGATGGGGCGCGCCGCCACGATGCTATCGACCGCGCGGCGATCGAGGTGGAGCTGGTCGTCCAGGGCCCGAGGGCTCATGGTGTTGACCAGATCCAGGGTGGTGTCGGCCTGGGCGAAAGTGAAGCTGACACCCTCGAAACTCCCGACCACACGCTGGTCGGTGGCCAGGTAGCCGTTGGTGACAGCGTGACCCGCGAGCCGCTGCATGGTGGCCGGCCCCACCCAGGTGACCGCATCGACGTCGGCGACGGAGAAGAAGTAGCCGTCATCGTCGCTGCCCAGGCTGGCGTCGGGGCCCAGGCGATGTTCGGCCAAGGCCCGGGCCGCGCGGGCGTCGAGCTGGAGCTCGTCGTCGAGCAGCCGCCGATCGTGGGCGTGGTCGTTGAGGAAGTCGAGCATCCCAACAGCGACGGGAGAACCATCGCGGAGCTCGCTGAGGGCAGGCAGCGGGGTGATGGGCTGTTGCACGCTGTGGGCACAGCCGATCAGGGCCACGAGGGTGGAAACAATCAGACAATGGCGGGCCATCGAGGCACCTCCGTACGGAGCTGACCCGTGGTTTCACAACCTCGAAACGATGGAAGGGACTCTCAGCCGCCACGGACCTTCCATCGAGGTCCCGCTTAGTTACTCGCCCCCCGCCGCCGCGGCAAGGGCCTGTATTCACTTTTCTATGGACTCTTTGGGCGAAGGCAACAATACCGAAACAGCTGGAGGTGAGGGGTAGACCTGGCCGTTGACAGGTCAATCCCCCGCCAGCTCTTCCAGGGGTGGCACGAGCACCGACTCCAGCTCACGGGGTTCCCACTTCCTGAGACCTCCGTGGTAGCTGCGGTAGCCGCGAAGCTCGTGGGCGTGGACGTTCAGCCAACGCACCAATCCCTCGAGCTGGGCCGGGCGCGCCGGCTCGTGCGGATGGATCCCATGGACCACGTTGAGGTAGGCGCAGCGATCGGGATTCAGGGCGAAGCTGGGCGGGCGGCGAGCCATGTAGGTGGCGAGGATGGGGGCGGAGCGCGGCGGCGGGAGCCGCCACCAGCAGCGGCGCTGGCGGCAGAGATAGCGCTCGGGTACGCCCATGTGGGCACCTGCGGTCAGGTAGGGACCGAGGACGGGATCCTGGCGAGCGGACGCGGGAGCGAGCAGCAGGGCGTGGGTGCAGTGTTCAGCCGGCAAGCGACCGTCGGCCTGTTGCACCAAGCTGGCACGATGGACGCAGGGCCGCAGCCAGGGCTCGAGCCCCAGAGCCCTCCCCTCCCCTCGCTCGAGGAGGAAGAACGCGTTGTGCCCAGTGGCGATGCCCCGATGGACCGATGCGTAGCTGCCCAGCGGGACGAGGCCATGACGATCGGTCTCTGGGATCGGGTCGAAGATCGAGGTCCAGCGCTCGATGCCCCACAGGGCGTCGAGATCCAGGCGAAGGCCCCTCTCCAGGGGCC
>CAZHIK010000955.1:0-3861 GCA_964532635.1 uncultured Enterobacterales bacterium | reverse complement strand
GGCCACGTCGCGGGGCACGGTGTTGCCGTAGGCCGGGAACCACTCCTCGAGGAAGTAGAAGCGCTCGTCCTCGGGGATGGTGCGGGGGTCGCGGACGTCGGTGGGGTCCTTGGGGACCCAGACCCGGCCGCCCTCGCCGCGGGAGGCTTCCGACATGAGGCGGGTCTTGTCGTCTCCCAGCATACCGGTGGGGTGGAACTGGATGAACTCACCGTGCATGAAGTCCGCGCCCTGCTGGTACACACGCGCGGCGGCGGCGCCGGTGGAGTTGGTGGAGTTGGTGGACTTGCCGAAGACCAGCCCGATGCCGCCGGTGGCGAGCACCACGGCGTCGGCTTGGAAGGCCTCGACCTTCATGGAGCGCAGGTCGGTGGCGGTGATGCCGCGGCAGCGGCCCTCACCGTCCTTGATGACCGAGTTGAACTCCCACCACTCGTACTTCTCGACCAGGCCCTGCTCCTCGTAGCGGCGGACCTGCTCGTCCACGCCGTACAGCAGCTGCTGGCCGGTGGAGGCTCCGGCGAAGAGGGTGCGCTTGTTCTTCACCCCGCCGAACAGGCGGAGGTCGGTGAGACCCTCGGCCGTGCGGGTGAAGGTGACGCCCATGCGCTCGAAGGTGCGCATCAGGCCGGGGGCTTCCTCGCACATGGTCTTGATGGGCGGGTGGTCGGAGATGTAGCCGCCGCCCTTGATGGTATCGACGATGTGCTGCCACACCGAGTCGCGCTGGCCCTTGAGGTCCATGCAGGCGTTGATGCCGCCCTGGGCGCAGGCCGAGTGGGAGCGCTTGACCTCGAAGAGGGAGAACAGCTTGACCGGGTAGCCGGCCTCGACGATGCGGAGGGTGGCCCACAGGCCGCCCAGGCCGCCGCCGACCACGATGGTCACGGGCTTTTGCTTGGCTGCCATGTCAGCCTCCGATGTGGGCGGTGAGGGGGTTGGTCTGGAGCATCGGCTCCATGCCGAAGATGCCGAAGCCCAGCAGGCTGTGGATGCCCATGAACACCAGCACGGCGAACAGCGCGAGGAAGGCCCACTGGGCCTGCTTCTGCGCCTTGTCGGTGACCAGCAGGCCCCAGGTGATGCCCATGGTCCACAGGCCGTTGCAGAAGTGGTACAGCGCGAAGATCAGGCCCAGGATGTAGGCGATGGCGCCCAGCGGGTTGGCCAGCAGCACCTGCATCCGCCCGTACATGTCCTTGGCCGCTTCGGGCTCGAACTCTGCCCAGATGCGGGTCCACCCCACGTGGTAGATCAGGAACGCGAAGATGGCGAAGCCGGAGATGCGCTGGACCCACCAGGCCCAGTTGCGCATGTAGCCGTACTGCATCACGTTGCTCTTGCCCTTCCACCAGATGACCACGCCGTAGGCGGTGTGGAACAGGATGGGCAGCGCGATCGCGAAGATCTCGGCCAGGTGAACGTAGTTCATGCCCTGGATCTTCTCGACGATGTAGTGGTTGTAGTACTCGGCGCCGTAGCGTGACTGCGAGTTCTCCCACATGTGGAAGCACAAGAAGCCGCCGGCGGGCAACAGACCGAGCAGGGAGTGCAGCCGCCGCAGCAGGAAGTGCGGGTTTTCGTAGCTGGCGCTCATGCGGGCTCCGCTGGGTTGGCGTGGGTGCGCTGGATCGGGTCGGATCGCGCGCGCGAGGGGACGTGCGAGGCAGGGTCGTTATGACCCTGGCCCTAGGCGTGCAATCCAAACGGTGCGACGAACATCATTGTTTGGCGCCATCACCGTTTTCGCCGGACCAAGCCCCCGAAGAAGAAGCGCAGCAGTCCCCCCAGGCCGCGCTTGGTCGCTTCCACGCTGAACAGGCCCGCGAGCTGGGTGTGGGCCACGAGCATGGCCCAGAGCACCGAGGAAGCCAGGATGGTCAGGATGCCCAGCATGGGCACGATCTTGAGGCCCAGCAGACGGATCTCGGCGGCGCTGAGCATGATGGCCCCGGCGGTGGACAGCGCGAGCACACACATGGCCATGGCGATCCGCAGACCGGCCTGGCGGATCTCGGTGAGCAGGGCGTCCTGGTCTGGATTGCGCGTGTTGAGCTGTACTCGACCGGCCTCGAGGTCGGCCAGCAGCTGGGTGGCCTGCAAGGGGAGCTGGGCCGCCCCGGAGCGCGCCGCGAGGAGCATCTTGGCCGCTTCGGCCGCCATCTGATCCGGCGCCAGCTGCTTGGTGACCAGCCGCTCGGCCAGCGGTCGCACCTCGGCGATGATGTCCTGGTCGGGCAACAGCTTGCGGGAGATGCCGAACACCAGGTTGGTGGTGCGGGCCAGGACCGCGTACTCCTTGGGCATCACCAGCCCGTGGCGGGTGATGATCTCGATGTAGTTCATCAGGTTGGCGCTCTGGGTCATCTCCGTCAGCGAGGCGCCGTGGATCTTGGCCATCTCCTGCTCGATCTCGGACTTGAGCGCCTTGAGATCCAGCCGCCCGCGGCTGGCCCCGGCTCGGGTGAAGGCCATCAGCAGGCCGTCGGCGTCCCTGAACACCATCGACATGAAGATGGAGCTGACCACCTGCTGCATCTCGGCGCTGATGGTGCCCACCAGCCCGAAGTCGAGGTAGCCGATGCGGCCGTCGGGCAGGACCATCAGGTTGCCCGGGTGGGGGTCGCCGTGGAACAGGCCGGTGTCGAAGACCTGGGTGTAGCTGGCCTCGATGAGCTTGTGGGCCAGGGCGTGGGCTTCGGGATCTTCGGGCTGGATGCAGTGGAAGGGCCGCCCCTCGAGCAGCTCGAGGGTGAGCACCCGGCGGCCCGACTGGCCTCGGTAGACCTTGGGCACCACCACATCCGGGAGCTTGTCGGCCACCGAGGTGCGGAAGCGTTCGCAGCTGGTGGCCTCCTGGAAGAAGTCGAGTTCCTGGTTCAGGGCGGCGTCGAACTCGCTGACGATGTTGGCGGGCGTGTAGATGCCTGGCAGAGCCAGGCGCCCCTCCACCAGGCGAGCCAGGGTGTAGAGGATGCGCAGGTCGGCCTGCACCGTGGCCACGATGTCGGGCCGGCGCACCTTGACGGCCACCGGGGTGCCGTCGGGCAGCGTGGCTCGGTGCACCTGAGCGATGCTGGCCGAGGCCATGGCCTCTTCCTCGAAGCTGGCGAAGATCTCACCGATGGGGGCGTGCAGGTCGTCTTCGACCACGGCGCGGATGGCGGGGTAGTCCACCGGCGGCACCCGGTCCTGCAGCTGCTGCAGTTCCTCGGCCAGCCGTGCGGTCACGATGTCGGGGCGCACCGAGAGGATCTGCCCGAGCTTGACGTAGGTGGGCCCCAATTCGGCCAGGGCCTCGCGCACCCGCACCGTCCAGTGGGCCTTGTCGCCCTGGGTGGCGTCGTCCTCGGGGATGTAGCGCCCCAGGCCCGCCTGGATGACCAGGCGCCCGAAGCCGTGGCGGGTGAGCACCCCGAGGATCTCGGTGACGCGCCCGATGTCGCTGACGTTGATCTGGGCCATCTCTCGCTTGCCCTGTAGGGGAGGGGTTTATCCCCTCCCGCTACTGCTGGTGTGATCCGGGCGGGGATTGACCCCGCCCCTACATTAGTGGTGGGTGGAGTTCAACTATCCGCCGAGGTGCCCCGTGTCCGACGTCCAGGCTCGTGTTTCGTCCATCGTCGCTCAGCTCGAGGCTGTCGGAAGCCCCGAGCGGCGGGCGGCGTCCCAGCGTACGGCGCCGACCGCGATGCTCTTTCTCGGGGTCCGTGTGCCCGATCTGCGGCCCATCTCCAAGGGGTTGATCAAAGAGCACCGCAAGGCGCCCCCCGAGGAGGTCCTGCCCCTGGTCTTCGCCCTGGTGGGGCAGGGGAGCTTCGAGGCCCGGCAGGTGGGCTACGAGCTGATCGCCGGGCACCG
>CAZHIK010000954.1:0-3869 GCA_964532635.1 uncultured Enterobacterales bacterium | reverse complement strand
GCAGGAAGGCTGGTGGGAGCTCCTTTTCGTTGTTCGACGTGATGATCACCACCGGCCGCTGGGTGGCGGTGTGGGTCTGGCCGGTCTCGGGGATGGTGAAGGCCATCTCGTCCAGCTCTCGCAGCAGATCGTTGGGAAACTCGAGGTCGGCCTTGTCCACCTCGTCGATGAGCAGCACCACCCGCTCTTTGGCGGTGAGCGCCCGGCCCAGGGGGCCGATGGTGATGTACTGCCCGATGTCGCTGACGTCACGATCGCCGAAGCGGGAGTCGTGCAGGCGCTCGATGGCGTCGTAGACGTACAGACCGTCCACCGCCTTGGTGGTGGACTTGATGTGCCAGCGGATCAGCGGCATCCCCAGCCCCCGCGCCACCGCGTGGGCCAGCAGGGTCTTGCCCGTGCCCGGCTCACCCTTGACCAGCAGGGGCCGGCCCAGGGCCACCGCCACATTCACCGCATCGCACAGGGCGGGGGATGCGATGTAGTCGGGGGTGCCGCGAAACAGGTGAAAGCGGTCGGTCATGGTGGGCTCCGGACGCAGCGAGGGCAGTCGTAGGGGAGGGGTCTATCCCCTCCCGGAGCCCTGGACCGACCTGGACTCGTGTTCGTGTTCGTGTTCGTGTTCGTGTTCGTGGTGGGCCCTGCCTCGGACTCGGCTGCTCTCCTGGTATCCTTCTTCCATGGCCCGACTCCTGCTCCTGCTCCTCCTCGCATGCACCCCCGAGCCCGCGGTGGATGACTCGGGCTCCGTACCGGGCGAGAGCCCCGCCGACAGCCCCCTCGACACCAGCGAGAGCCAGCCCAGCGAGAGCGGGCTGCACGAGACCGGCGACACCGCACCCCCTCCGGATCCCATCACCGAAGCCGAGCGGGTGCTGCTGATCTACGATCCCGGCTTCGAGGGCAGCCTCGAGGTGGCCCAGGCCTACTCCGAGTACCGGGGAGTGCCCGACGAGCAGCTCTGTGGGGTAGAGGCCACCAGCAGCACCACCATCACCAGCGAGGAGTTCACCACCTGGGTGGGGCAGGTCGAGGACTGCATCGACGCAGTCGAGCACGACCTGCACTACCTGCTGCCCGTCTACGGCGTGCCGTATCGGGTCAGCGGACACATCGACGACATCGGCGGGGAAGGGGACACCGCCACCGTGAGCCTGGATGCGCTGCTGTTCCTGGGTGAGGTGGCCGCCGAGATCGACAACGCCATCTACAACCCCGCCTGGCGGGAGGGCGACTCCAGCACCGGCAGCTACGACGCCTACGTTCCCTGGGAGGACCTGCTCCCCACCATCGAGCAGGACATCGGAGTTCCAGCCTGGATGGTCACCCGCATCGACGGCGCCTCTGTGGACGAGGCGCTGGCCCTGGTGGACCGCAGCATGGAAGCCCAGGCCCTGGCCGACAGCGGCACGCTGGACGGCATCGTCTACGTGGACGGTCGCTACGGAGACAGCGAGCCCAGCAGCGACGAGTTCGGCTCCTACGAATCCGGGGAGTGGAACATGTGGGGCACCCGCACCATCTTCGAGAGCCTGGGTCGGTACGATGTGGTCTGGGATGGCAACAGCGAGGAGTTCGGCACCGAACCTGCCCCCACCGAGTGTCCAGACGCGCTGTACTACACGGGCTGGTACTCCTACAACAACTACAACGACGCCTTCGAGTGGGCCCCGGGGGCCATCGGCGGGCACCTGGACTCCTGCTCCGCGTGCGACATCCGTGGCTCCACGTCCTGGTCGGCCAACGCCCTGCAGCGGGGCATCACCGCCACCTTCGGCGCGGTCAGCGAGCCGTACGTGGCCGGTATGCCCGAGTACGACCAGTTCTTCCTGTACCTGCTGCAAGGGGCCAGCTACGGCGAGGCCGCAACCCAGTCCACCCGGATCGCCCTGTGGATGATGATGTGGGTCGGCGATCCGCTGTACCGGCCCTACCCGGAGCCGCTCATCGAAGGCTGACAGCTGGGACAGATCCAGGTGCCCCGCTGGGCGACAACGAGCCGCTCGATGGGGGTGCCGCAAGCGCCACAGGGCTCTCCGGCGCGGCCGTACACTCGCAGGTATCGCTGCATGTTCCCCTGGGGGTAGATCCAGTCGATGCTGGTGCCGCAGGCGTCGATGGCCTCGCGCAGCACCTGCTGGATGTGTCCGTGGAGCAGCCGGACACGGTCCTCCGGAACGCTGCTGGAGCTGGTGGTGGGGTGCAGCCCGGCCCGATGCAAGGACTCGTCCACGTAGATGTTGCCCAGTCCGGCCAGGAAGTGTTGGTCCAGCAGCAGAGGCTTGAGGGCGCGCCGGCGCGAAGCGAGCATGGCCCAGAAGCGGGCCGGTGTGAACCCCTGCTCCAGGGGCTCGGGGCCCAGCTGCCACAGGGTGGCTGTGGGCTCTTCGCTCCAGGTGACCGTGCCGAACTTGCGGGCGTCCTCCATGGCCAGGGTGCGGCCGCCATCGAGGTGCCACATGGTGCGAGCGTGTGCTGGAGCCTCACAGTCTGGCTCGACCCAGCTGAATCTCCCGCTCATGCGCAGGTGGACGATGAGATGGCCCCCTTCGCTCAGGTAGAGGATGAGGTGCTTGCCCCGGCGCCCCACCTCCAGGACGCTGCGGCCGTGGCATCGCTCCACGGCGGCGACATCGGGCCGCAGGGCCTTGGGCCAGCGGGCCTCGATGCGCAGGATGCGGGCGCCAACCAGCTCGGGGCGCAGGCTGCGGGCGATGGTCTCGACCTCGGGTAGCTCGGGCATGGGCCCTCCGGGCGGTGTATATCCACCCCATGGGCCCCCTCGCTCTCCTTGTGCTGCTCGCGGCCTGCGCCAGCGATCCGGAATGCCTCGACCTGCGCCCCAACGCGGGCCTGGCCAACCACGTGCAGACCTACGAGGTAGCGCTGGACAGCACACGCCGCAGGGCCTACACCACCGCCCTGGGCAGCACTGTGGTGCTGGTCTACGACGCGGACACCCATGAGACCGTCCAGGATCTGCCCCTGGGCTCCAGCCCCCTGACCACCCCGGACCTCGAGGTGGACCTCGACGGGCACGTGTGGGTGGTGGCCAACACCGCGCCGCCGGTGACGCGCTTCGACCACCAGACCGGCGATCGCACCATCCACTGGGACGATCTGGAGGGCGCCCGGGACCTGGTACCCCGGGCAGAAGGTGGCGTGGTGATCCTTGGCCGCAGCGCGGCCTCCAACAACGCACTGCGGGCCTACGACGCCGACGGTGTCCTGACCGCCAGCCTCGAGCTCGAGTTGGCGGCTCGTGGGCTGATGCCCATGGACGACCACGACAACGTGGGCGTGGCGGTGGACGACAGCTCGCTGCTGGTGCTGGCCACTCGCGACCTGAGCGAGGTGGAGCGCTGCCCCATCACCATGCGTCGCCCCTGGCGTGGGGCTCAGCTCGACGACGGCAGCGTGCTGCTGGTCAACGAGAACACCGTGGGCACCGCTTGTGTCGACGAACCTCAGGCTTGGGTCGTGGGCGAGGAGAACATGGAGGTCATCCCCCTGGGGGACCACGCCCTGGTGTTGGACCGCATCGGTGCCGAGGAGGGCTGGGATCCCAACCTGGGCATCGGTCGGCTGGTGGACGGTGAGGGTGTCTACGCCCAGTATGCCACCGGCAAGAACACCGGCTTCGGCGCCCTGGACACCGAAACCGGGCGGGTGTGGGTCAACAGCGAGGGCAGCTCCGAGGTCCAGGTGATCGACCCGGACAGCGGTGCCTTGGACGAGGCCATCCGCACCGGCACCTACCTGGACGGGCTGGTGGTGGATCCCGAGGACAGTCGGATCGTCTACGCCACCGGCAGGCTGTCGGACACAATCGTGCGGATCGTGGGGACCACGGTCACCGCCCAGACCCG
>CAZHIK010000953.1:0-3869 GCA_964532635.1 uncultured Enterobacterales bacterium | reverse complement strand
ACATCCACGGCGTCGAGGTCTCGACCGGTGACCTCGAGGGTCTCGGTGCCGCCGGTCGTAGTGTTGGTGTCCTCGTCCTCGACGTTGTTGCCAGACCAGGCGGTCAATGCGGTACATCCCGCGCCGCACCAGTCCACCACATCCCACTCCACCCGGCTCACGGTACAGTTCAGGCCTGACAGGTCGGCCTCGAGCAGGCCTCCGAACCACAGGCACTCACCGTCGCGCTCTCCCCATCCGTCCACGACCATGAAGCTGACCCCTGCGGTGGTCCAGCTCGTTCCGGTGCTCAGCTCAGCGGGGGCGCCTGACATGGAGATGGTGCGGCCGTCGCAGCCGCTGGCGTCGGTGTCGGCGTCAGAGTCGGCGTCGGCGTCGGCGTCGGCGTCGGCATCGGCATCGGCGTCGGCGTCGGCATCGACATCGGCGTCGGCCTCTTCGCCCGTGTCGAGCACGCCCCGTTGGGATTCGTCGTCGTCACCCCATCCGCCGGCGATGAAGGGGCCGCAGGCACTGAGGAGCAGGGTGAGGGCAGGGATGAAGAGGGGACGCAGCATGGGGATCTCCACGGGCTGTTGTTTGCAGTGTGACCACTGGTAACAATGGTCGTGACCCGCGTCGGGGTCACGATGGGGTCACGCCTGCCCACGTGTTGGACCGTTCATGATCTGCGTCCGGTATGCGCGCGCCTCTATGTGGTAATACTGATCCCTCGATCGTAATACCATGCCCTCTCTGCTCCCTGTGTTCCTGCTCGCGCTCGTCGCTACCGCCAATGGTAGCGACGACGGAGAGGACGAGGAGTTGATCGTCGAGGCAGAGCGCCCCCGGGAGACGGCCTCGGAGCTGGTGCTGGACCACGACGCGGTCGAGGCCTTCCCGGCCAGCTCCGCCGACGAGCTGCTCCAGGCCATGCCGGGTCTGCACCAGAGCGCCCACGGTGGCCACGGCAAGGCCTACCAGTACTTCGTGCGGGGCTTCGATGCGGTCCACGGTGCCGACCTGGCGGTCAGCCTCGAGGGCATCCCCCTGAACGAGCCCAGCAACGTCCACGGCCACGGCTACCTGGACCTGCACTTCCTGCCCACTCACCTGGTGCAGAGTGTGGCGCTGCACAAGGGCGCCAGCCGGGCCGAGGTGGGGGACTTCGGTGTGGCGGCCTCGGCGGACTTCCAGCTCGGGCTGTCGGGTCCGGGTCTGCTCACCCAGGTGGGGGGCGGCACGGATCGCTCGGGGGACGTGCTGCTGGCGTGGCGCCCCGAGCAGGGCGAGTCTGGCGACTTCCTGCTGGCCCAGGCCGAGGCGGGTCTGGGGGTGGGGGAGCGCCGCTCCTGGGAGCAGCTGAACCTGGCGGGTGGCCTCGAGCACTGGTTCGGCCTGACCCGCGCCCGGCTCTTCGCCCTGGGCTACCGCGGCCGCTTCGACTCTCCGGGCGTGGTGCGGGAGGACGACCTGCTCGCCGGCCGTGTGGACTTCTACGGCGCCTACCCCGAGGCGGGGGAGGGGTTGTCCAGTCGCCTGCTGGTGGGTGCCGAGCTGGCGCGACCCTGCGTGGGATGCGGCTGGGATCTGCTGGCCTGGGGCGGGCTGCGCGGCCTCGAGCTGTCGCGCAACTTCACCGGCTACGCCCAGCACTCCGACCACGGAGACGGCGTGCTCCAGGGTCAGCGCGGCGGAGCCTTCGGACTGCTGGGATCCCGCTGGAGGCAGGTGGAGCTGTTGGGTGGGCTCCACGAGCTGAGCGGAGGCTTCGCCCTGCGGGCGGACCTGATGGAGCAGTGGGAGCGAGGCATCGGGCAGGACGGAACTCCCTGGGAGGAGCGCATCGACGCGGGCGTCGGTCAGGCCAGCACCGGCGCTTGGCTGTCCGCGGAGCTGCACCCCTGGCCATGGCTGGAGCTGGAGCCCGGGCTGCGGGCCGAGCTGCTCGGTGCGCGCTTGCTGCGTCGGATCGACGACGTGGGTGAGCCGGTGGACCATCCCGAGCCCGCGCTGGCCTGGGCTCCGGTGCTGGCCCCCAAGGCTCGGGCGGTGCTGATGCCCGACGGGGTGTGCTCGCTCTTCGCCAGCTACGGCCGGGGCTTCCGCTCCCCGGAGGCCCGCGGCATCGAGGACGGCGATCGCGCCCCGGTGAGCACGGCGGACACCGAAGAGATCGGCCTGCGCTGGGAGCCAGCTCCCACGGTGGATCTGACCCTGGTGGGGTTCCACACCACCATCAGCAACGAGCTGATCTTCGACCACACCGCTGCCCGCTTCCTGTCCGCTGGTGCCACCCGCCGGCTCGGGGCCGAGGCCTTGGCCGGGATCGAGCTGCAGCCCTGGCTGCGGGGAGAGCTCGAGGTCAGCTGGACCGACGGTCGCTACCAGGCCTCGGGGGAGCCGCTGCCCTATGCCCCCCGCTGGCTGGCGTCCGCAGGGCTGTACAGTCAGCGTGATGGGCGCGGGGCCGAGCTGAGCTGGAACGGGGGCCTGCGGGGCTGGTTCCTGGGGCCGCGCCCCCTGCCCGACGGCTTCTACAGTCGCTCCACCTTCGTGCTCGACGCCACCGCCCACACCGAGTGGCGCCGCTGGGTGCTCGAGCTCGAGGTGGACAACCTGCTCGCCACCCGCTGGCGTGATGGAGAGTTCGTCTACCCGTCATGCTTCGATCCCGAGCGCGGCTGCAGCGAGCTGCCGGCGCTCCACATCACCGCTGGAGAGCCCTTCGCCTTGCGCGTGGGCCTCGGCCGGAGGTTCCGATGAGAACCCGCTCTCTCCCCCTGTTCGTGGCGCTGGCTGCCTGCCACCCAGACAGCCGCCAGCCCCTGAGCCTGCCGGTGCTGGTGGCCTCCCAGGATGCGGCGAGCTTCACGGCCGAGGACGGCACGCAGGTGTCGCTGGACGAGGCCTGGATCGTGCTGTCCGATCTGCGCCTCGAAGCGCCGGCGTCCACCGCCGCCAAGCACCCCGGCCACGACTTCAGCGGCGCCACCAGCTGTGAGCTGCTGGGCAGCTGGGAGCTGGACCTGCTGAGCGGGCCCACCGAGCTGGGCAGCGCCAGCTGCTTCGACGGCCAGCTGGCCACCGGACGCCTGGAGCTGGCTGCGGATCCAGCCTTGGTGCTCGCCGGGACCGCCACCCCGGCAGGAGCCGAGGCCCGGGACTTCGAGTTCCGCCTGGTGCTCGACGACGAGATCACCGGCATCCCCTTCGACCACTGGCTCGACGCCGCCGAGCCCCCGGCCGGCCTCGAGCTGGGAATCAGCCCCGCCTCGATGCTGAGCTGGGCCGATTGGAGGAGCGTCGACACCGACGAGGACGGCATCCTCACCGAGTCCGACGACCTGCTGGGCAACACCGTGCCCTTCGGGGTCGTGAGCACCGCTTCCTACAGCCTGACACTCGAGGAGTGATCACCATGAACCCCACCCGCGCACTCACCCTTGTCTCCGTTCTCACAGCCGGCTGCGGCGGCGAGGGCAGCTGGATCCTCACCACCTGGGGTGAGGAGTACATCGAGGAAGGCATCCCTGCCGCTGACTTCGCCGACGCCTGCTCGGTGGTCTTCGACCGCTTCGAGGTCGTGGACCTCGACCTGGCCCTGCTGGACGGCGATGGCGAAGTGGTCGGCGAGGTCTCCGGCACACACGTGATGGACATGGTCGAGCCCGGTCCTGTCGAGCTGGGCTCTGCCACGGTTCCTGCCACCCACTACGACGAGGTCCGCTGGCGCATCGGCCCCACCGGCGACGAACCCATCTCCGTCAGTGTGTCCGGCGCCCTCACCTGCGGCGAGACCTCGGTGAGCTTCGCCTGGGACTTCGACACCGACACCACCTACCACTGTGAGCCCGAGGACCTCACCGTCCCGGCCGGAGGCGAAGACG
>CAZHIK010000952.1:0-3870 GCA_964532635.1 uncultured Enterobacterales bacterium | reverse complement strand
GACACAGACACAGACACAGACACAGACACCGATACCGATACCGATCCGCAGATGTCGATCTCCCGGGTTCAGCTGAGCCCCGGTGAGACGGAGTGGCGCTACGCGATGTTGACCCAAGGGTATGCCCAGGGTGGCTTCCTCCAGATCCACGGCCCGGTGGACGGCGGCAGCTTCCACGACGAGGACCACAACCTTCGCATCGTCGAGGAGCACGAAGATCCCCCAGGCCAGGTATGGGCCACCGTCCTGCCCGTGGTCGCGAGCGTCGAGAAGCAGGTCGACGGGACCAACACCGTCTTCGTGGGCAGCCCGAAGGTCATGGCGAGCATGACCTGGATGGCCACCGCCGCCCCCGAGGGGGGGCCGCCGGTCTGCGTCGTATGGGGCGCCGAGCCCCAGCACTTCGCGAAGTACGGCTGCAGCCCCATCGACCCGGACATCGACGGGCAAGAGCCGCCTCCGGCCGAGTAGCGATCACCGGGAGCACGGCGCGCAGCGCCCGCACCCTCACATCGGCGGCCTGGACTGCGTCAGCTCGGTGACGACCTCGCCGTTGACGGTGACGATGCCGCCGTTCAGCTCCCCCACTCCATCGTAGTCGAACGGCGAGCCAGCCTCGATGTCGATGACGCCATCGTTGATGTACAGGTCGCCGTTGGAGTCGAACGCATCCGTGTCACCACTGGCAACCTCGACGTACATGGCTCCGCCGTTGATCTCGATCAAGACGTCGCAGGCGGAACTCTTGGCCGTCGCGTTGACTCCATCGTCCGTCGCGTAGATGGCGATGTCACCGTCGTTGAACACGAGGCAGGTCCCCTCGATGCCTTCGGTGCTCGACTCGATGTCGATGGTCCCTCCGTCGATCTGGACCACAGTGGTCCCGTAGATGGCGTCATCCGCCGCGGAGATGTCCAGCCTGCCCCCCGCGATGTAGATGAATCCGACCGCGTCGTCCTCATCGTACTCGCTGTGCAACGCGTCCTTGCCGCTGTCGATGCTCAGCTCACCGTCGGCGATACGGATGGAGTCGTTGGCCTCGAGGCCGTCCAGGGCCGAGGAGACGAACAGAGAGCCACCGGTGATCTTCAGATCGTCCTTGGACGTCACACCGTTCCCCCGGGCCGAGATGACCTCCAGGCTCCCCGTCCCGTTCAGCACCAGGTCTTCCTTGCTGAAGATCACCGCGTCCAGGTTCGTGTCCCCGTCAGCCGCGTAGGTCCCCGAGACCTCCATGTGATTGTCATCGCTCGCCGTCGTGACGAAGACCTTGTCCGCCGACTGGATGTACACCGCGGGCGCGTCTTCGTTCGTGATGGACACGCCATCCAGCACCAGCTGCACCTTCGCCTCGTCGTCTGCGTCCACGACGACCGTGGTGTCCTCCGCGCTGCCGCTGATGACGTAGACTCCATCCTCGGTGATCCGCACCTCCTCGCCGCTGATCAGCTCGATGTACTCGGCATCGGAGGTATCCGCGGTCTGTTCGAGGTCCCGGTCCGTGAACATCTCCGATGGGTCCAGGAGGGTAGAGGTCGATGCGCTGCTGCACCCCCCAGCGATGGACAGCGAAGACATCAGGGTGACCGACGAGATGAGGAGGATGGTGTGCGTTTTCATGTCCGAAGCTCCTTCGTAGCGCTGGCCGCCGGGTGGCAGCTACAGCCCTTCTGAACCGTGGCGAGGGGCCGGTGGCAACGGGTGGGAGAGTCCGTGCCCCCACTCGCGCGCACCTACCTCCCCCCTCCCCTCCTCCGCACCCACCAGCTCAGCGGCGCGAACAGCCCCACGATCAGGGCCACCAGCGGCACGTCCCACAGGGGCACCGAGTGCACCTGCTCCACGCGCCTGCGAGCATCCGGATCCTCCAGCGGCGGCGTGACATCACCCGGTGGGTGGTAGGCCCCATCGGTGGCTCCGGCCAGGGCCTCGAGGAAGGCGAAGTCAGGCAGGACCTCTTCCAACTCGGGCTCGCGCTCGGTGACGGCGAAGACGGTGTCGCCGCGGAAGAAGGGCTCGCCGTTGGCGTTCAGAGCCTGGACCTCGAGGTGCCAGGCGCCGGGGATGGTGGCAGGGAGCAGCAGCTCCACTTCACCGTCGTCGTTGCTCTGCAGCTGGAAGCGGCCCTGGTCGTCCAGCTGCTCAGCGTCGATGCGGCCGCCCAGGTCTGGGGCCACCACCCGTCCGCGCACCCACACGCCGGGCTGGGGCCGGAAGGCGGGATCCCGCACCTTCACCACCGCCCGCACCTCGTCACCCAGGCCGTAGTTTTCGCGGGAGGTGCCCACGGTGACCCGCTGGGCATCCGGGTCGCCCACCAGCCAGCGCATCGCGTGCTTCCAGAAGCGCAGGTAGGCCTGGTTGCCCCGGCCTTTGCCCGCCTCGGCAAACGCCCAGCGCCACGATGAGTCGGCGGTGAGCGCCAGGGTGCGGCCCTGACCCACCCGGCGCACCGCCACAACGGGCATACCCTGCCCATCGCCGGCCGTGAGCGAGGGGTGGCGCAGCAGCACGGTGGAGTTGGGCGCCGCGCCGAGGCTCAGGTTCAGGCCGTCCAGGGGCGCCAGCTCGTCCCACAGGGCCTGGCTGCGCTCGGGGTCCGACGCCAGGGCCGTGACGGGGTGCAGGCGGCCGGCGGTGGTGAGCTGGGGCTGGAAGGGCGCCAGATCCACCTCCTGGTCTTCCGCCAGGCCCACGGCCACCGGCAGCACGTCCTGGATGGAGGTGCCGCCGTAGCCGCCCAGATCGAAGCTGCGATCCCCGCCCACCATCACGAAGGCGCCGCCCTCGGCGATCCAGTCGGCGATGTTGTCGAGCAGCTTCTGGTTCCAGCGACCGAAGTAGGGCTCCCAGTCGAAGTTCTGGAAGATCACCAGATCGAAGCTCCAGAGGTCCTCGGAGAACAGCTGGCCGTAGGGGAAGGGGATCAGGGCCAGCTCGTGGTCGTCGTAGCCAGCGTTCATGTCCTGGTGGGTACGCAGGATGAAGAAGCTCACCAGGTCCACCGCCGGATCCTGCTTGAGGAAGCGGCGCAGGAACTTCTGGTCCATGCTGGGGCTGCCGCAGACCTGCAGCACCCGCATCCGGTCCCGCACAACCCGCACCACCACAGTGAAGCCGTTGTTGCCAGGCACAGCGTCGTCTGGATCGACCGGGACCTCCACCCGGTAGGCGTGGCGCCCCACCTCGGTGGGGGTGACCCGGAAGACCACCTCTCCCCCGCCCTGCTCGTCCAGCTGCACCTGGGTGCGCTCCACCAGTGAGCCATCCCGGGTGAGGGTGACGGGCAGGCTCCGCCCGGCGTAGCCCGAGCCCTGGATGCGGGCTCGCAGCTCGAGGGGGGTACGGATGAAGGCGAAGCCCCCGCTGGAGACGGACACGACGCTCAGGTCCACCAGGGCCTGGCGGCTGCCCACGGCGTAGAGGCTCAAGGGACCGGGCAGCTCGGGTAGCTCCAGGCTCTCACCGGCCAGCCAGGCCTTGCGCCAGGCGCCGCGGTCCAGGCCGTCGGTCACCACCACCACGCCCGCCAGGCGCTCGCCGGCGTGGCGCTCGGACAGATCCCGCAGGGCCAGGCCCAGGTCGGTGTCGGTAGCGTCGAAGTCCACCGCTTCGCCCGGAGCCAGCCCGCTGCCGAAGCGGAAGCGCTCGGCGTCTGGGTGGCCCAGCTGCTCGAGCAGGGGCGCTACGGCGTCGGAGCGCAGCCCGTCACCTTCGCGGACCCCCATGGAGCGGCTGTCGTCCACCAGCACCACGAAGCGTCCTTCCTCCCAGGTGCCACCCCGCTGCACCCAGCTGGGTCGGGCCAGGGCCCAGACAAGGGCGGCGGCCACGGGGATCAACAGCAGGGCTTGGAGCCCGCGGGTGCGC
>CAZHIK010000951.1:921-3871 GCA_964532635.1 uncultured Enterobacterales bacterium | reverse complement strand
GCCCCGCGGGGGTGCGAGCCTGGAAGATGCTGTCCCAGCTCTTGGTCTGGAAGCAGCCGATGCCGTAGTAGTGGTGCTGCTCGTCCCAGGGGGAGTACCAGGTGTCCGACAGCCAGGGGTGGTCGTCGCTGTCCCAGTCCCGCACGAAGAGGAACTCGCCCGCGGCCGCGTCCTCCACGGCACTGTCCTGGTAGCCACAGGGCAGGATGAACTCGTAGACCACATCACCGTAGGGGATGCCCTCGAGGTTCTCCAGGATGTCGTCGCGGCCGCCGATGATCTCGTCGTGGTAGCCGTGCTGCTGGTAGGCGCTGGCGGAGCAGGGGTGAGTGCGGGTGTGCACCGTGGGCTCCCAGGATGAGTCCCCCAGGTCCAGCTCGTCCTGCATGTTGCGCCACTTGGCGGCTTCGATGTGCCCGTCGCGGGCGCAGTTGATGGCCACCGACATGGGGATGCCGAAGCTGCGCGTCGCGTGGATGGACGCCTGGTACTTGTCCGAGGCGTCGTGGGTCATGCCCAGGAACTCCGCACCGTCGTTGCCCGCCGCGCTCTTGCCCCAGTTGTCGTTGGACAGGGTGAAGGCGACCTCTCGACCGTCGTACAGATCGGCCACCTCCCGGTACTCGGCCCCGATCTCGTCCGAGAACCACAGCCCGATCTCGCTGGCCCCCTCGAAGCCCACGGACACGTAGGCGCGGCCCCGGTCCAGGTCGAAGCGCACGCCCTCCACACCGCTGTAGACCTCGCTGGCCTCGCGCTGGGTCAGCGCCTCCCAGTCCCCGTCGCCATCCCGATGCAGCACGGTGCCCGCGGCCTCGGCCTCGAACTCCATGGTCACGGGGTAGCGGAAGCCCCAGCGCTCCCAGGCGGCGGCGTCGATGTTGACGGTGAAGGCGGCCCCGGGATCGCCAGCGGTGTCACCGCTGTCCCCCACCCACCGCCAGCCGCTGTCGTCCGGCACCGGCGCCACCTGGGGGGGCGTGCAGGCTGCGGCGAGGAGCAGCAAGGGAGCACAGCGGATCATTCCCACAGTGGAGCACGGCGGACCCAGGGTGACAAGCCGGGCAGCCCCCCCGCTAGTAGCAGTGCTCCTCCCCTTGGGCGCAGCACTCGTCGCTGTACTCGTCGTACCAGCGGTGGTCGGTGCAGGTACACCAGTCCTCCCAGTCGCAGCTGGGCGGATGATCCCGATGGCAAGGGGGGCACTCGCTGCAGCGAGCGTCGCCCACGGGATCGTGGTCCAGGGGGCAGAGGGACCGGTCGTTCTCGTAGTCCCAAACCGTGGGATCGCCGCTCTCGCGGAACACCAACTCGCAGGCCCCCGGGTAGTCCAGGTGCTGCACGTCCTCGGGGGCGCGATCCACCGGCGCCAGGCAGTCACAGCTGCAGCGCACCCTGCACATGCCCCCGCTGGTGCACTCCATGTTGTCGTTCGGCTCCACCCCGCAGCCGCAGTAGCCCGTGGACCGGCAGTCGCTGGCGCCCCCGTAGCTCTCGCGGTGGCTGCCCGCGCAGGGGGTGCCGCAGCCATCGTCGGCCCCGCAAAGCGCCTCGCTGCAGTCGGGCACGCAGGGGCCCGTGTCCGGGGCGGGCGGATCACCGCTGTCGCTGCCCTCGACCACCCAGACTCGGCAGCTGGCGATCTCGGTGGAGCCTTCATCCGCCGTGAACCGCATGGCCAGCTGGCCCGGCTCGTGGCCGGTGACGCTCCAGGTCCAGGTCCAGGGGCCCTCGCCGCTCACCTCGTCCAGGCTCGAGGTGGGGGCGCCGCTGCCGCTCACGGACAGCCCGACGTAGACCCAGCCCACGTCGTCGCTCACGGCCACCGTCAGCACGCGCCCGCTCTGGGCCGGGTTGGGCTCGATCCCCGTGAACTCCGGATCGCAGGGCAGCTCGGGCAGCTGCTCGTCGCTGTCGGTCGCAGGCTGGCTATCGCCTGGCGTGGAGTCGGCTGGGGGCGCCCCAGGCGGCTCGTCGTCGGAGCCGCAGGTGCAGCCGGCCAGCGAGGTCAGGAGGATCAGCAGGGCAGCGCGCACGGTCTCTCCACGGGCAAGGCTTCTCTCCTTTGATAGCATCACATCTCCTCCCTCCCGGAGCCCGCCCCATGCGCCCCCCCCTCGCCCTCCCCCCCCCCGTCCCCCCCCCCCCCCCCCCCCCGCCCCACAAGGGGCACACCGGCGGCAGCGCGCCCCCCGCGGCCCCGCCGCCCCCCGACGCAGACGGTGACGGTCACGTCGGGGCCGACGACTGCGACGACGAGGACGCCACGGTCTTCGTGGGTGCCGACGAGCTGTGCGACGGCATCGACAACGACTGTGACGGAGACATCGACGAAGACCTGCTCGAGACTGTGTACGCCGACAGCGACGGCGACGGCTTCGGCGATCCCGACACCGCCGAAGACAGCTGCGAGGAACGCTCCGGCTGGGTGAGCGACGCCTCGGACTGCGACGACGGCGATCCCGAGGTGAACCCCGACGCCCTCGAGATCTGCGACGGCATCGACAACGACTGCGACGGGCTGACCGACCACGAGGACGACGACGTCACCGATCCTGACACCTGGTACGAGGACGCCGACGGTGACGGCTACGGCAACCCCGACAGCAGCGTCGAGGCCTGCTCGACCCCCTCCGGCTGGGTCGCGGACGACAGCGACTGCGACGACGCCAACCCCGAGGTCCACCCCGGCGTCGAGGAGGTAGCCGAAGACGGCATCGACAACGACTGCGACGGCTGGACCGACATCGACGTCGACATGCCCGAGACCAGCGAGGAGTGGACCGTGCAGGTCTACGCCGACGGCATCGACGTGCCCATGGCCATGGCCTTCGACAGCGGCGGCACCCTGTACGTGGGCCAGGACGAGGTGAACGGCCAGATCCACGCTGTGGCCCCCGGCGGCGGCACCGCCACCCTGTTCGGCCCCGAGATCGAGGACCCCGACGGC
>CAZHIK010000951.1:0-911 GCA_964532635.1 uncultured Enterobacterales bacterium | reverse complement strand
TAGGCATCGACGACACGGTCTACATCGGCTCCGAGGAAGGCCTGTACCGGGTCACGACCTCCGGCGACGCGGGCCTGTTCGTCAGCGGACACATGGGCAACAACACCTTCGTCGTGGTGGACTTCGACGGTGTGTTCGGCACCGCCGGGCAGCTGTTCGTGGCCAACGCCCGTGCCTCGACCGACATCGTCTCGGTCTCCACCGCCGGCGACGCCGACGCCTTCACCAGCAGCGGCTCCCTGTACGTGCCCTTCGGTATGTGCTTCGACGGCAGCCTGCTGTACGTCACCGAGACCGAGCCCGGCCTGGCGGGCATCTACACCATCAACGGCGACGGCGAGCTGGCGACCTTCCCCACCGAGGGCCTCACCACACCCCACGGCATCGTCTACGACGCCACCTCGAAGCGCTTCTTCGTGGGCGACAAGGGCACCGACCAGATCTACACCATGAGCCCCGACGGCACGCTGGCGCTGTTCGCCGAGGGCGTCTCCCCTCGGGGCTTCGCCCTCGACGACGACGGCGCCCTGTACGTCTCGGACCACACCACCGACCCCGAGCGCATCCTGCGCTTCGAGCTGGTGGAGTAGGGACGCACCACGGCCAAAGGAGATCCCATGCACTCACCTCGAACGGCTTCCCTGGTCGGGCTGGTCATCCTGGCGCTGGCGACGTCCTGCGAACCCCGGGACTCGGCTGACGACTGCTACGGCTACGGCCAGGCCGACTGCCGTGACGGCTTCGCCTACGTGGTCCCCGACGCCTGCTTCATGAGAGACTACGACGACGGCTGGGAAGACGCCGGCTGCGAGAGCCACTGGGACACGGGCTGGTAGATCCCACCCACCCCTCTGGTGTCTCCACTACATTCCAGGAATCGAACAAGCGCCGGTGACGAGCCCCCACGCTAT
>CAZHIK010000950.1:0-3874 GCA_964532635.1 uncultured Enterobacterales bacterium | reverse complement strand
CCCCTGGCGCTGCCCCTGCTCATGGGCATCGAGGTTCCAGTGCTGGCCCTGGCCGCCGGCGGCCTGGCGGGGCTGGTGCTCTTCCTGCTGCTGTCCCGCACCAAGCTGGTGGGGCGCCGGCTGGTGGCGTCGGTGACCATCGCCGCCATCGCCTGGCTGCTGGCCTGATAGGGGAGGGCGATGGACCCCGCCCGCCTCCCCCTCTACCGCTCCCTCGCGCCTCTCGAGATCATCTCCGCGGGCGGCGCCGAGCTCCTGGCCGCGGCCCATCCCGGCCTGGCCCCGGCGGGCACTCTCTCCCATCCCAGGGGCGACCCTGCCGGCTTCCCGGCCGCCATCGCTGCGGGCGAGGCATGGCTGCGGGCCCGGGGCTGCGCTCGGGCGCTGGGCCCCATGGAGGTCTGTACCTGGTTCACCTACCGGGTCCGGCTCGGCCCTCACGACTTCCCCTGCTTCCCCCTCGAGGTCGACGCCGATCCCGAGCCTTGGCTGGCTTCCGGCTACGCCCTGGTGGCGCACTACAACTCCATCCTGGTGCCCCACGACACCCTGGCTCAGCGCTTCGGGGGCACCCAGTCGCGCCTCGAGGCGGCCGGCTACCGCTTCCGGCCACTAAACCTCGACCGCTTCGAGGCCGATCTCGAGCTGGGCTGGCGGCTGTCCTGCGCGGCCTTCGCCGAGGCCTACGCCTACGTGGGGCTGCCCTGGCCCGCCTTCCGCACGCTGTACACGGGCTACCGGGCCTACCTCGATCCCCGCCTGTGCTGCCTGGCATTCGATCCCGGCGGGGATCCGGTGGGGTACTACTTCAACTTCCCGGGCCCGGTCTTCGAGGGGCGGCCCACCGCCATCTACAAGACCGTGGCCGTTCACCCCCGCGCCCGGGGCCAGCGGGTGGCCGCGGCGTTGCTCGAGCGAGCCCACCGGGAGAGCGAAGCCATGGGCATGACCGGTGGCATGGTCCACGCCCTGATGTGGTACCGGGCCGGCTCCCAGTTCCTGGGGGCCCACGGAGAGCGGGTGATCCGCGAGTACGCCCTGCTCGCCAAGGAGCTGGCATGAGCGCCCCTCCCCTGCTCGATCCCAACGTGGTCCGGCACCTGGTGCGCCTGGCCGACGAGCAGGGGGAGCAGTTGGCGGTGGTGGAGCCCGGGGGAGCCCGCATCACCTTCGCCGAGCTGGACGCGCGCACCGCGAGCTTCGCCGGCGGGTTGAGGGCTCTGGGAGTGCCCGAGGGAGCCCGCATCCTGGTGCTCGCCCCCATGGGCATCCCCCTCTACGTGGCCCTCCTCGGGGTCTTTCGGGCGGGCTGCACCGCGGTGCTGGTGGATCCCTCCGCTCCGCGGGAGCTGCTGCGCCGCACCCTGGCCAGCTTGGACCTGCGCGGCTTCGTGGGCAGCCCCAAGGCCCAGCTGCTGCGTCTGCTGATCCCCGAGCTGCGGGGCCTGTCCTTGTACGTGTCCACCGGCTTCGTGCCGCTACCCCACCGGAGCCTCGGGCGGGTGGACGGCGAGCCCTTCGGCCCCGAACCCGCCACCGTGCCGGCCCTGGTCACCTTCACCACGGGCACCAGCGGCCGGGCCCGGGCCATGGCGCGGCGCCACGCCTTCCTGGACGCCCAGCGTGTGGCGCTGACCCAGCACATGGGCCTGGGGGCCAGCGACGTGGACCTGGCCACGCTGCCGGTCTTCCTGCTCAACTCCCTGTCGGCGGGGGCCACCTGCGTGCTTGCCGACGCCGACCTGTCCAAGGTCGGCTCTGCGAACCCCGAGCGTATCGCCGCGCAGCTGCGAGAGTGGAAGGTCACCACGACCTCGGGATCCCCCAGCTTCTTTGCGCCCCTGGCCCGCACACTCCAGGCCCGAGGGGAGCAGCTGCCACACCTGCGCAAGCTGTTCGTGGGCGGTGGGCGGGTGCCCTCCCGGCTGCTCGAGCAGCTGAAGGCCGTGGCACCACACGCCGAGGTGGTGGTGCACTACGGCTCCACCGAGGCGGATCCGATCGCCAGCCTGGAGGCCGCCGAGATCCTGGCCATGGGGGGCGACGGTGCGGGCCGAGGCTCGTGCGTCGGGCCGCCGGCACCGGGGCTGTGCCTCGAGCTGTGGCAGCCCGGCGGCTGCGAGCCCGTGGCTCCTGGCGAGCCGGGGGAGGTGGTGGTGGCTGGCGACCACGTCAACCGCTCCTACCTGAACAACCCCGAGGCCGACGCGAAGTACAAGGTGGTGCGGGATGGGCAGGTGTGGCATCGCACCGGCGACGTGGCCCGGCTCGACGAGCAGGGGCGAGTCTGGCTGCTGGGGCGAGTGGGGGAGGCCATCTCCGAGCGCTGGCCCCTGGTGGTGGAGGGGGTGGCCGAGAGCCTTCCCTGGGTGCGACGGGCAGGCTTTGGTGCCCGCCAGGGTGGGACCGTGATGGTGGTGGAGCTGTTCGACGACCGCCGCCCCGACGACTGGCGCGAGCAGCTTCGGCGTCGCTGCGAGGTGGACGAGGTCATCGAGGGGAGCGTCCCCGTGGACCACCGACACAACGCCAAGGTGGACCGGGGGGCGCTGGCGGAACGTCTGAAATGACGAAACGGAAATGTCCGTCAATGTAATAAAAAGCAAAAAAGGCATCAAAAACGTAAAATCTGCATAGCTGAGGTCATGCTGGGCCATAGGTAGCGAACATCGCATACCCTCCGTGAGTCCCTCGATGTCACGCAGCAGCACCCCGCTTCCCCCCGTGGCCCCGCGCTCGCTGCTGCTGTGTGTGCTGGCACTCGCGGTGGGCTGTGCCGATACGGTGGCCCCTGACATCGACAACGGTGAGATCACGCCGACGGAGCCCCCCGCGCCCCAGGATGACTCGGTGCTGCTCGAGGACGAGGACGGCGTGGACCTCCAGACCTCGCTCGAGGTCGAACAGATCGAGGTCGCGGCCGGCGTGGACGTGAAGCTGGACTGGTCGGGGCTGGAGCACGACCTGTGGGGCCAGCCCCTCGAACCTCTGGTCGAGGCCCAGCGGGCCGCTCTGTACCACTTCACCATCGACGAGCTGGACGAGGTCCTCGAGGGCATCGCGGCCGGCACGCTGCCCCAGAGCGTGCTGGACATGCAGGTTCACTGCGAGTCCGAGACCTGCTCCTGTCACTTGAGCGAGTTCAGCTTCATGGTGGGGCACGAGCTGGATGTCGTGGGCCGCTTCGAGGAAGGGGACGGCACCTGGCTGTTGGCGGTTCAGTCCAACGATGGCGGCCAGGATCTGGCCTACCTGTCCCTGGTCCCGGTGGACGGCTCCGCGGCGGACGAGGCCTACGTCACGGATGACTCCAGCGGCAACCACGTCGACGGCGACATGGACGCGCTGCAGGAGGTGCTCCTCGAGCGCGGCGAGCCCATGGTGGTGGACTGGTCCCAGCTGAGCATCGACAGCCAGGGCCAGCCGCTCGATCCCCTGCTGCTCGACGGCATCGCCGTGGCCAGGGTGACCGAGGGGGCTCTGCAGGACAGCGACAGCTTGTTCACGCAGCTGCACTCGGTGGCCGAGGAGCTCTGGATGGGAGCCGTTCCCAACGCCTCCTCCTCCTACGACCTCGTGGAACTCGAGGACATCGACGCTGGCGTCACCGGCTTTCCCGGCCCGGACGGCACCGATCCATGGCTGCTGATGCTGGGCTGCAGCACCTGCGGTGATCCCCTGCCACGCTTCGGCAGCCGCTTGGCGTGGGCGGAGCTGGACCCCGGCTCGAGCTCGGCGGACTGACGGCGTCAGGACGATCGGGGGGCAGGGGGCAGGAAGTAGCGCGGGCGGCGCCACCGGGCGTTATCCTGGGGGGCCGCGAGAGGTGAACGATGCCCAGCCGGTCTCCGGCGTTTCAGCCCGCACTCGCCGC
>CAZHIK010000949.1:0-3878 GCA_964532635.1 uncultured Enterobacterales bacterium | reverse complement strand
GTTGTAGGTGACCTCGCGGGCCACGAAGCCGATGGGGGCGTAGGCATCGCCCAGGGCGGTGGCCATGTGGCTGCCCATGTCCACCCAGCCCGAGGGGTAGACCGAGCCCGTGATCTCCTCGCCGGCCCCCACGATGTGGGCGTTGTGGGCGAAGATCAACACCTTGTCGTCCGGAGCGCGCAGCTGTCGAAGGGCCTGGTGGACCTCGAACATGCCCTGGTCCCGGGCGTCCCAGCCGGTGGGGCCTGTGTCGGCGAGGTGGATGAACTCCTCGTGGGCCCAGCCAATAGCGGTGACCGCGATGTGGGCCATGGCCAGGGTCTCGGCGTCGTGGGTCGCCTCGAAGGCCGAAGCGTTGGCCTCGAGCCAGGTGGTCACCTGCGGCATGGTCTCGCGGCAGCTGGCGGTGCGGTTCTCGGGCCAGGTGTCGGTGCCCTGCATGACCCCGTAGGCCTTCTCGTCGGCGTACAGCTCGTGGATGTTGTCGAACTCGGCCCCGAAGCAGTCGGAGATGCCTTCGCGCAGATCCGCGGTGCCCTCGGCGTCGACGGCCTCGAGCTTGCCCCGCAGCCAGGGGCCGTCGCGCCAGGGCTCCTGCACGTCGAAGCCCCAGAAGTGCACCATGTCGTCGGGGTGCTCTGCGTTCCAGGCGCAGAGCCACTCCATGACATCTGCCTGGGACTCGCTCTGCCACACCGAGAAATACAGCCCCGCCATGGCGGTGCTCAGCTGGCCCTCGCAGCGCTCGACATAGGGCCGGCTGTCCTCGGCCGTCAGCCAGGGTCCCTCGAAGGCCACGGCACGGAAGCCCAGCTCTTCGATGAGGTAGGGGATCATGCGCGCGCGGGCCCGGTGGTAGCCCCCGGAGAAGTGCACGCTCTCCCCCAGGGCCACGGTGTTGACGCCCTCAGCCAAGGTGTCCAGCGCCGCCAGATCCTGGGTGTCCAGGCCCCAGTCCAGCCCGTCCAGGGCATGCAGGCCCGGGGGCAGCGCGGGGCCGTCGGTATCGACCGGGGTGTCGGTGCTGTCGGTTTCGCCTGGGGGAAGCTCGCCGGTGTCGGCGGGGCCTGGGCAGGCGCTGAGCAGGGCCATGATGGGGATGAACAGGGGGCGGATCATCGGGGGCTCCAGGAGGGAAGCTCGGGTTGTTCCATGCTCCTTGGGTGCCGTCCCGCACGGCCTGTGTTGACCCGTACCTGGCCTGTGCTGTGGAGTCGGACTGGGTCGATGTCCGCGACGCCCAGGTTCATCCGGAAGTCGAGCTCGCAGACCGGCCTGTCCCACTCGGGGCAGTAGATGCGATCCGGGGCCTCGGCGTAGGCGGGCAGGGGCTCGAGGCAGGCCTGGCCCTGGACCAGTAGATCCGGGCCGTTGCCAGCCCAGTCGTTGCCCGCCAGTGCGGCCCAGGACTCGTCGAGGAACAGGCCCGCGCCACGGTTGCCCGTGATGCTGTTGTCCTCGAGCAGCAGCCCGCTCGCGCCGTCCCAGGCGGCCACGTCACGAGCGTAGACGCCGTCGCCGCAGCGCGCGGTGATCCCGTGCTCCACGCCGAGGCTGCCGGACAGTTCGCTGTCCCGGATCTCGTAGCTGCCTTCTCCGTCCAGGTAGACGGCTCCGACCAGGTTGCCGTGAATGACGCTGTCGGAAAGCTCCAGCGATGGCGGGTCCATGACCTCGTACTCCCAAGCGAAGACCCCGACGCCGCCCCCCAGGTTCACGCTCTCGAGCGTTCCGGTGATCGTGGTGCTCTCGAGCTCCAGTCGTGCATCGCCGACCACCACGGCACCCCCGAAGCGATTGTCGGGCAGCGAGCAGTCATCGCAGCGGAGCCACGACTCATCGTCCACGGTGTACAAGCCCGGCCCCTGAGTCTCCTGCACCGTCACCCGCTCGGCCAGCATCCGGGCGCCCTGCTGGGCGCAGAGTCCCACCGCGGTCATCCCCAGCTCCCCGATGGTCCGTCCTGTGGCCGCCACGGTGGTGTCCCGGACGGTCGCCACCGTGCCCTCGTTGGTGAGCACCACGCCCGCGTGGAGGTTGTCGAGGAGCTCACACCCCAGCATGTCGAGCCGAGCGCCGTTCCACACCGCGACACCTACGCCGTCGTCGGTGCCGATCAGGCCGGTGTGCTGCACGCTGCAGTCGGTGAGGCTCAACGCCGTACCCTCGTCGTGGCCCAGAACCCCCACCCAACGACACCCCACCACATCGCAGCGCTCGGCCTCGAAGCGGGCGCCGCTGGTCACCTGGACGCCGAACTCGCCGCTGCCGCGAACCACCGTGTCCAGCACAAGCATCGAAGAGCCTTCGAACTCGGCGATCAGGCCCGGCCCCTGGCTGCCTTCGACAGCGCACCCTTCGACGCGGACCGTTGCTCCCTCCCAGGCGGAGACGCCGGTGCCCGCATAGCCGTCGCTGCTGGTGAGGGTGTCGAGCACCTGGGTGTCCACCAGGGTCAAGCTCGTGCCTTCACCCCAGGCCCCCGCGCCGACCACCCCGTTCCGGGCCACCTCACAGCGCTCGAGGGTGAGCGATGCTCCGCGCCCGGCATCGACGCCGTAGCCGACGCCCGATTCGTCGGAGGTCCGGGTGTCCCGGATCACGCTGTCCGAGACCCGCCCCCATGAGTCCTGGCCTGCCACCCACAGCCCGAGCTGCACGTTTTCGGACAAGTCCGAGCCCACCATCGTCAGGGAAGCGCCATCCTGCACCAGGATGCCGGTGGTGGCGCTCCCCGACACCCGGCTGTCCTCCACATGCAGTTCGGCATCCGCCTCCACGTAGACACCAATGCCAAACAGGCCGTCCCCCCCGACACGGGTGTGCTCGACCACAGAGTCCACCATCGAGATCGTGGTCCCGGGATCCACCGCAGCGACACCGGCGTTGGTGTTCCCTAGCAGCTCACTGCGCTCGAACAGCACAGCAGCGCCGTTGTAGGCCAGTACACCGTAGCCGTAGCGGCCCTGCTCGCCGGGCCGAGAGTCCCGTACCACCGTCTCACGCACCGTCAGTGTCGTACCAGGATCGGACGCGACCAGCCCGGCCACGCGGTTCCTCTCGATCACGCAGCCTTCCAGCGTCAACTGGGCGACTGCAGGGGGCAGGCCACGGTAGACCTCGATCCCCAGGTCGCTGCTGTCCGCGACCCTCACATCCACGAGGCGAACATTGCCGGTCCCCAAGCCGATGCCCGTCATGCTGGCACCCACCACACTGATCCCCGAAATCTCCGCGGACCCGTAGCGCGTGTCCAAGAAGATGCCGCTCTGGCCGGAGGGCTCACCACTCGCGTCGATCACCACCAGGTCCCGACACCGGCCCGCCAGTCGAATCCCCGCGTGCTGATAGTGCAGCTCGGGCTTCTCCGGATAGGTCCCCGCCGCCACAGCCACCAGCCCCCCGCCGCGCTCGGCCGCCAGGTCCAGCGCCGGCTGGATGGCGCGCAAGGGAGCCCCCTCGCTGCCGTCCCCGCCTTCGTCGGCGGAGGCATCCACGTAGATGCTGGCCTCGTCCACCGGCAGATCGCCCCAGGTGCCCACACCGCAAGCCTCGGGCATGCAGGCGTCGCCGTCGGCGTGGTAGCCCTCGGCGCAGGCCCGGGGCTCTTGGGTGTCGGGCGGGGCGCCGGGCTCCCCGCCGCAGCCTGGAGCCAGGAGCAGCGAACAGCCGATGATGGTGGGGCGCAACAGCATGGGCTTCCCCCGAAGCCCAGGAAGTATCACCGCGACGAAGCGGACGCCTACCGCCCCCTCTCCGCGCTCTCCGTCACGCGCGCCCGAAAGACACCATCACTGTTCTCCACGGACGCCGCCGCGCCCTCGCAGCCCATCCAACAGGTCAACGTGGTCGAAAAGCCCCCCTCGATGTAGCCCAAC
>CAZHIK010000948.1:0-3900 GCA_964532635.1 uncultured Enterobacterales bacterium | reverse complement strand
GGCCGGCGCCAGGTCGGAGATCACCGAGATCACCCCGCTGCCCCCCATGGTGGTGAGGGGGAAGAAGGTGCCATCGTCGCCCGAGAGCACCGGGATCGGGGTGTTGGCCAGCAGGGTGTTGCAGTAGCCCAGATCGCCGGTGGCCTCCTTGATGGCCACCACGCCGGGGAAGTGCGACAGCTCGGCCAGCAGCTCGGGCGCCACCCGCGAGCCGGTGCGTCCGGGCACGTGGTACAGCACCAGGGGCAGGCCGGGCTCGGCACAGGCCGCCACGTGGGCGCGCAGGCCGTCGGGGGAAGGCTTGTTGTAGTAGGGCAGCACCAGCAGGCCCGCATCGGCGCCCAGCTTCTGGGCGCGGTGGATGCGGTCGAGGGTGGAGGCGGTGCGGTTGGTGCCCACCCCCGCGGTCACGGGCACGCCACCGGCAGCCACCTGGACCGAGGTCCCCACCACGCGGTCCCACTCGGGCTCGCTCAGGGTGGGGGTCTCGCCGGTGGTACCGCAGGCCACCAGGCCGTTGATCCCGGCCTTCAGCTGGCGCTCGCAGAGGGTGCGGTAAGAGGGCAGATCGAGCTCACCCCCGGAGAAGGGGGTGACGAGGGCGGTGTGCACGCCTTCCCAGCGCATGGGAGCCTCCGGGCTGATGGGTCGAGGATGTGTGCGTCTAGAACTGCACGGCACCCGTGAGCATCCCACCCAGCGCTGGCTGATCGAAGCCGCTGCCCAGCTCGTCGTCCTCGTAGGAGCTGTAGTACTTGCCGGGCAGGAAGACACCGAACATGCCGCGCAGCATGAAGTGCTCGTAGGGCTCGTAGATCACCGAGGCGTCGAGCTCCCAGCCGTAGCCTTTGTTGTCGCGGTCGGCTTCGGGGAGCCGCGCAGCCTGGGCGCCGAAGACGGCCAGGTCGACCGTGAGCTCGTCCAGCACGCGGTAGCCGACGTGGGGCCGTACGTACAGGGCGTTGCGGATGCCTTCGCCGGTGAGCACGGCGTCGTAGTCTCGCCCGCCGTTGGTCTCGTTGGCCGTGGTGGCCTCGAGGATCGGCATGGGCTCTTCGAAGAGCATCAGCGTGAGGTTGTGATCCCGGTCGAAGGTGAAGGTCTTGATGGTGCTGTCGTCAGGCTCGGCGTCGCCGGTGGCCAGGCCGCCCTCGACACCCACGATCAGCTTGTCGAGCTCGGCATCGCCGCGGAGCATGGCGCCCACCGAGGCGATGCGGAGGTCGTTGGCGCCGCCACCGAGGTTGCCGGCTCCGAACACGCCCACCACCTCGGCCTCGACCTCGACGGTGCCCATCTGGGCCTTGGCCCAGATGTCGCCGGTGTAGATGGACAGCGACTCGCTGGGCTGCCAGCGGTACTGGTTGTGGAAGCCCAGCCCCAGGCTCTCGGTCTGGTAGGCGAAGGCCAGGTTCAGCGACTGCATGTCGTCGGGGACGTTGAGGTAGCCCTCGTAGTTCACGTCCCAGGCGCCCATCAGGTAGAGCACGCCCACGCGGCTGGTGAACTGGATGCGGTCGGCGGTGTCGCCGTACTCGGCGTCGGGCGCGAAGCCGTCGTTCTGCCAGATGCCCGCACCCCAGTGCAGGGGCACGCGACCGAAGCGGAAGCGACCGATGTCGGAGTAGACCTCACCCCAGGCCCGAGTGACGGTGATGCCCATGGGGGTGGACGCACCCGTGGTGGTGGTGGGTGCCACCAGGGTCTGGTCGTAGGCCAGGTAGGTGGCGTCGCCGGTGACCGGATCTTCCCAGGCCTCGATCTGCTCGCCCCAGGGCACCAGGTTCAGCGCGTCGACCTGGGCGAACAGCCCCACGCGCTCGGTGATGTGGAAGCGCGGCTGCAGGCGCAGGCGGTGGTCGAGGAGGTTGCTGGTCCCCTCGGCCTGGGCGTTGGTATCCGACAGGCTGAGGGAGTCGTACAGCAGCCCTCTGGCACGGTAGTGGCCGGCCCACTCGAGCTGGGCAGCCGAGGCGTCGGGGGACGCCAGCAGCAGGGCGAGGGGAAGGAAGAAGGACAAGGGAGCTCCAGCGTAAGAGCGGGGAACACGCGAGCGCCGACACCTATGCCAAGGATTCCGGGGGGGCAAGACGTTGACGAGGCCCGAGCAGCGGGTCAGGTTGCAGGCATGCTCCAAGCCATGAAGAGACTCTGGCGCGGTTGGCGCAAGCTGGCCCACGGCATCATCACGCTGCAGAACACCATCCTGCTGGGTTGCGTGTTCGTCTTCGGCGTCGGCCCCACTGCGATCCTGGCCAAGATCACCGGCCGGAAGTTGCTCGATCGGGCCCCGATCCCCGAAGGCGAAGAGCCCGAGACCCATTGGGTCCCCATCGAGACCCCGCCCGCCGATCTGAACACGGCTCAGCGGCCCTTCTAGCGTCGCCCAGCGTCGCTCCTTCGTTCGTCGTCGGGGTGGCTGCGGTGTTGGGGCTCTGGGCTGCCTCGGTGACGGGGCGGGCTACGGGCTTTGGGCTTCGGGCTTCGGCGGCCTGGACTCGAACCCAGTCACCGCCGAGGTCTGGGAGTCCTCCCGTTGGAGCGGCGTCGCTCCGCGCGAAGCGCGGCCACCGGGCCTCCACCCCGGGATCCCGAAGCCCGTAGCCCGTAGCCCAATCACCACCGAGATCGCGGGGCCCAGCGACAACGCTGGCTCCGCCAAGGTCTCGGGGCAGAACGACGCTAGATGACCGTGTAGACGAAGGGCAGCACCGGGCTGCTCTCGGCGAACAGGATGAAGGCCACCATGGCCAGGATGACCAGGATGATGGGGGTGAGCCACCAGGCCTTGTTGTGGACGATGAAGTCCCAGAACTCGCCGACGAGTCCACGCTGACGGACCTCGAGCTGGCTGAGGTCGGGGGCGGGCTTGTCGCTGTCGCTCATGTTGGCTCCTGAGTGTCGCTCCGTGCCCGAATCATCGCCCGAAGCCATGCCGGGCGCAAGGGGCGTGGATCACCGAAGCTCAGCGATCCTTGCGGACCCAGTCGTAGGGGATGGTGGGGGAGTCCGGTGGGATCCGGACCTCGTCGGGATCGTCGCGGTGGTAGGGCTCCGAGGGGAAGTTGATGACCAGGGCCTCACTGCCACCGATGCACTTGAAGCCGTGGAACACTCCGCTGGGGACCTGTACGAGCAGGGGCTGGTGCAAGCCCATGAAGAATTCGTTGACCCGGCCGAAGCTGGGCGAGTCGTGGCGGCCGTCGTACAGCACCAGCTTCACCATGCCGTGGATGCAGACCATGTTGTCGATCTGCTTGCGGTGCAGGTGCCAGGCCTTGGTCACCCCGGGGTAGGCGGTGGTCACGTAGGCGTGGGCGAAGCCGACGTAGAGATCGAGCAGCTCCGAGTACAGCTCCATCAGGCGGCCGCGCTCGTCGGGAATGGGCTTCAGCTGCTGGACGCGCACGCCGTGGATGGGCTCGGAGTGGACGGCGGAGGTCGTCACGGGGCCTCCTCGGGGAGCAGCGGCTCCCACCAGGAACGATGCTCGAGGTACCAGCGCACGGTGGCCTCGAGGGCGTCGTCGAAGGACATGGTGGCGCTCCAGCCCAGCTCGGCGTGGGCGCGGCGGGAGTCCATGGCGTAGCGCAGATCGTGGCCAGCGCGGTCGGCGACGTGGCGAATGAGATCGGTGGAGGCGCCCAGCTGCGCCAGCACCGCGTGGACCACCTGCAGGTTGTCCCGGTGCTGCCCCGCCCCGAGGTTGTAGACCCGGCCGCTGCGACCCTGGAGCACCGCGCGCAGCAGGCCCTCGCAGTTGTCCCGCACGGCGATCCAGTCCCGCTGGTTGGACCCGCTGCCGTAGACCGGCAGCGGCCAGCCCCGCAGCGCGTAGGCGGTCATCAGCGGGATGAGCTTCTCGGGAAACTGCCGCGGGCCGAAGTTGTTGCCGCAGCG
>CAZHIK010000947.1:0-3907 GCA_964532635.1 uncultured Enterobacterales bacterium | reverse complement strand
AAGAAAACGTGAGATCCGTCACCCTTGCTGGATAGGGCTGCGCAACCAGCCTCCACGGACCTGGAGTGCGCCGGGGATCACCTTGGCCTTGACCGGGAGTTGACCGGGTTGCTCGCCGTCTGCGTCCACCAGAAGGGTGCCCCCGGTGGGGGAGGTGCAGCGCGCCTCGAGGCTGGTCACCGCCACCCGGAACGCCCCGGGAGCGTTGTGGGAGCTTCCTCGGTACAGGCGCGGCAGGTTGGCTGCCGAGGAGGCGAGGCTCAGGGGAGGCAGCACCGTGAGCTCGAAGATCCCGTCGAACATCGAGCCGTCGCGTCCCACGAGCATCCCGCCTCCGCAGTAGTGGCCGTTGGCCATGAAGGCGTTCATGAGGTCGCCCTCCCACTCCCCGGGTCCGTCCGGGCCTTCCCACTCGAGGTGGGTGCGCTGGGGCTCGAAGCGCACCAGGGTGCTCACGGTCGCCCCCAGGAACGACGCGAAGCCCCCGAGCCGCTTGGAGGATTGGTTCACCCGCGCCACGACCTCACCGGCCATGCCGAAGCTGGTCTCGTTGATGAACCAGCGGCCTCTGGGCTCTCCGTCGTCCACGGCCTCGACCCAGCCGACGTCCGCGTTCAGGGTGATGCCGGTGCTGGCGATCCACAGCGCCCGCGCGGTGTCCTTGGGGATCTCCAGCGAGCGGATGAGGTCGCTGCCGGTGCCGAAGGGAACGACGGTGAACACCGGGCGGGACTCGGCATCGTCCCCAACGGTCATCAGCCCGTTGACCACTTCGTGGCAGGTGCCATCACCGCCCACGGCGGCCACGATGTCGAAGCCGTCGCCCGCGGCCTGGCGGCTGAGCTCCTTGCCGTGACCAGGGCCTTGTGTGGGCCGGATGGCCCAGGTGTCGAAGCTACGGCTCACCAGCTTCTCCAGGCGGTCGAGCTCTCGGCCTGCCCGCCCGGCGCCCGCCCGGGGATTGACCACCAGGCAGATGCTGTCGGAGCTGTTGCGCGCCCCACCTTCGGGGCGATCGTCGTAGGGAGGGGTGGGGGTGTCGGGCATGGGGCGCTCCCTGTGCTCAGGTGGCTTGGACGGCGAGCAGGAGGTCGATGGGGTCGCGCAGCTCGGCCCCCGCACGCCGCAGTGCGTGCCTGCACGCAGCGTCGGGGGTGGCCACGGGCTCGCTGGGCATCGCTGTGGCGGCATGGCGGGCCACGTCGGCAGCCAGCTCGGGGTGGATGCGATCGAGGGGCCCGTGGGCCCCGCAACAGGCCGGTGTGCCGGGCACGGGCTCGCCCGGGTGCGCGGTGTGGCCGTGGCAATGGTAGACGGGGCCTGTCCAGGAAGGGGGCGCCAGCGCATCGAGGCGAACCCAGCGGGTCCCGGCGGCCTCGAGCACATCGATGCAGCGGCTGCAGCAGCTCACGGCCCGGCGGCCGGCGAGGGTGGCCTGGAGGCGGGCCAGGTGGGGGGCGGCCTGCGCGCGTTGCTCGAGGGCGGCCTGTCCCAGGTGGTCCCGGGTGCGTAGCACCGCCACCGGCTGGCCCAGGGTCTCGGACAGCGCGGTGGCCCAGCGGCGGTCGTCGCAGTGCACGGCCACCAGCTCACCCATGCCCTCCACCGCCCGAAGCGGCCCAGGCTGGGTGGCGCTGGCGAGGGTGCTGCGGGCCTGGGCCAGGAGCGCTGGCACCTCGATGCCGTACTTGCAGTGTCGCTCGCAGGCCCCACAGCCGGTGCACAGGGCAGCGGCTCGGGCGCCATCCACGGGGGGGATCAGGCCGCGCTGGGCAAGCAGCACGGCGGCCATCATCTTTGCGGGGGTGGCGGCTTCGTGCCCCGTAGCGACGGCCACGGGACACACGTGCCGACACAGCTGGGGACAGAAGCTGCAGCTCTCGTAGGACGCGGACATCAGCTCTGCTCCTGGGGCCGGGCGTCGGGAGCCCTGGGGGTCGCCGAGGCGTCATCAGTGGCTTGGGTCACGGGCACCTCGACCATCTCGGCCCGAGCGTCCCGGAGCAGGCCCCAGCGCAGGTCGGGGCCTGCGGCCGAGCGCGGGGACACGCCCAACCGGGCGGCGCGGTCATCGGCGTAGCGGGCTTGCACGCCAAAGAAGGGGACCTCGTGTCGGTCGAAGGCCTCGACCCGCCAGGCCTGCAGCCAGGGCGCCAGGGGCCGGTCGGGCAGGACGCGGAGGGCCAGCCCCCGCTCGCGAAGGGCCTGCTGGATGGCACCGGGCTCGGCCCAGGGGTCCACCTCTGCCAGCAGATCCTGCTGGTGGACCGCGTGTACTGGACCTTCGCTGCGCGGTGGGGGAGGTCCTCGGGTGATGTGTGGTGGGCTGTCGAAGAGTCGCCCCGGGTTCATGATCCCGGCGGGATCCAGCATCTCCTTGCGTCGGTGGTAGACCCGGAGGGCGTTGCCCAGCTCCCGGGCAGCAGCCTTGGCTTTGAGTTGCCCTACGCCGTGGTGGTGGGTGACCGTACCACCCGCCCGACGCGCAGCGTCGAGGGCGTCGGCCCAGGTGGCGTCGTAGCGCTCGAGGTCGCCGCTGCCAGCGAAGGAGAAGTAGATGGAGCAGCCCTCGGGGTAGGCGTGGCTGAAGTGGGCCATCACCACGGTGTGGCGGGCCAGCGCGTCGCGCACGGCCCGGTACAGTCCCGGCAGCCGGCTCCACGTGGTGGCCACCTCCATGGTGTCCGCGAAGGCGCCGCGCTCGAAGATGGGGGCCAGCTTGTAGGACACGGCGTGGCGGTGGTGGTACCAGTGTTCGCCCGCCTCGGAGCCCAGATCGCGCCCGCTGCTCAGCATGGGCAAGGCGGCCTGGACCTGGTCGTCCACCCACGGCTCCGAGCCCTCCCAGCCGAGGATCAACATGACCTCCTGGCCAAGGCCCACAGCTACGCGGTTGATGAGGCGCGGGGCCACCAGGGCAGCGCCCAGCTCGCGACGGCGCAGGGCGTCCAGGCTCTCCAGGGCCGCGAAGGCCCGGCTGCCCAGGCTGGACATCACCCGCTTGGACAAGCGGGGGCCCCCGGCCTTCTTCTCGCTACCCAGCCTTCCACCGATGTGGGTGTCGACCGGGCAATACAGGCGCACGACCGCTGGCTGCAGATCGGCCTGCATGATCGCCTGCATGGCGTCCCAGGCCCGCTCGAGATCGGGGAAGGCGTAGCCCCGGAGCCAGCGGTGGGGCGCCTGGTGCACGATCCGGATGTCCACCTGGGTGATGATCCCCAGGGTGCCCTCGCTGCCCATGATGAGGGGCCCCAGATCCTCTTCCCCCCGCGGGGTGTGCATCCCGGTGTTCAGGGTGCCGGTGGGTGTGGCTACCCGCATTCCGAGCACCATGTCCTCGAACTTCCCGTAGAGGCTCGAGAACTGTCCGGCCGAGCGTGCGGCAGCCCAGCCGCCCACGGATGAGCACCAGATGGAGGACGGGCTGTGGCGGGTGGCGAGCCCGCGCACCTCGAGCCAGTCCTCGAGGTGCTGGCCCAACAACCCGGGTTCGGCGGTGACCATCAGCCGATCCCGATCCAGGTGCACGGTACGGCGCATACGCTTGAGGTCGACGACCACGCTTCCGGGCCGGCCCACGGCACCACCACAGACGCCGGAGCCTGCGCCGTATGGGACCACAGGCACGCCCGCCTCGGCGGCCCAGCCCAGCAGGCTCTGGACCTGATCGTGCCGCTCGGGCCAGCACACGGCATCGGCCGAGGGTGGGAGGTGGCCCAGGGCCAGGCCGAGGGTGTCACGGGGCCACAGATCTCGGCCTGCAGCCAAGAGATCCAGTGGATCCTCCGAGGCGAGAGGGACGTGACGGCGGACGGCATCCAGCAGCTTGCTCATGCCCTATGTTCTACCTCACTGGGCCCTCGGGCACCGGCCCAGGCCGCCCCGAGATCGAAAACGCCCGGCT
>CAZHIK010000946.1:0-3908 GCA_964532635.1 uncultured Enterobacterales bacterium | reverse complement strand
ACGCGCTGACCTTCCTGGCCGACGGCACCCTGCTGGCTGGTGGGGGCAACAACCTGTACGAAGTGGATCCCTCGAGCGGTGTGTTCACCCAGATCTCGAGCATCGGCTCCTGGTCCTTCGCCGGTGACATGGTGGGCTTGCCCGACGGGCTTCTGTACTGCGCCATGTCCGACGGCAGCGCGCTGAGTGAGACCTCGCTGGTGGTCTACGATCTCTCCAGCCAGAGCATCATCCGAACCGGCGAGACGGGCACGGGATCCATGTACGGCTTTGCCTACGCCGAGGGCCTGCTGTTCGGCTTCAACGCCGACGGCGAGATCTTCACCCTCGACTCCAGTAGCGGCGGCGCCACCCGGGTCACCGACACCGACGAGGCCTGGTGGGGGGCCACCACCAACCCGGTGACCTGGTAGCTAGCGAGGCAGCTCGGCGTCCACGGCAGCGAAGAGGGCCTCGATCGTCTCGGTGGGCAGGGCGGAGGCGACGTAGCCGGCGCTCAGGGTGATGCTGCCACGGAAGCCGGAGAGGCCCATGATGAGACCAGGGGGATGGGAGGTGGGGACGACCAGGTGGGCGTGCCGGAGCGCGGGGCTGCCGAAGCTCAGCGCCTGGACGTCGATGGCGCCCATGTTGGTGAGCACGGGGGGCATGCTCCGGAGCAGGGGCCCGCTCAGCAGCCTCGACAGCAGGTCCACCAGGCCCAGCGGCATGGGCCCGAGGCTCAGCCACTGACCGACGGGGTAGCCCAGCCCCGGCCACAGGGCCTTGATGCGGTCCACCACGGCCCCGACCCTGCGCACGGTCGCGGCGTAGTCCTCGCCCAGGTCGCGCACCAGGTTGACGTACATGAAGCCGCTGAGGTTGCACAGGCCGTCGGCGCGGCGCCCGGGCAGGTAGCGACGCAGGTCCACCGTGCCCCAGATGCGCAGGGCGTCGCGACAGTTCCACTTGCCCACCCGGGCCAAGGCCCGGAACACGGCGGCCAGGAGCAGGTCGTTGACGGTGGCGTCGGGGGCGTGCTCGCGGATGCGGGCCACGCGCTCGGCGTCGAGGTGCAGGGTGGCGAAGCGCGGCGGGTCGTCCATGGCGCGTTGCATGGACAGCTGCAGGTGCGCGGGGGGGAAGCCGGCGTCGATGAGGTCCTGGCCCATGCGACGCAGCAGGCCCAGCAGGGCACCGGGCATGAGCGGCCGGTAGACCTGCCGCAGGCTGCGGGTCCCCAGGCGGGGCTCCGGGCGGTGGTCGGGGTCTTCGGCCAGGGTGCGGTAGATGGCCGCCAGGCGGTAGGCCAGCTCCTTGGTGCCGCCCGCGTCGGCGGCCTGGTGGTGCACCTTCAGGACCAGCCGATCCCCGTCATCCCCACGCAGCCAGAGCGCGGCGAGCCGGGGGCCGGCGTCGGCGGGCATGTCCTCTGTGAGAAAGGTGGCGGTGTGTCGCTCGCGCTCCTCCGCCGCGGCTGGCTCGATGCGGGATCGCGCGGCGTGGTCCAGCTCCTCGGGGGACAGCCGCTCCCAGTGGCCTCGCAAGAAGCGGGGCACGAAGCGGCAGCCCAGCACCGGCTCGGCGTCCAGCAGCAGGCGCAGGGCCCGCTCCAGCCTCGAGCCGTCCAGCCCGCCCTCGAAGTCCAGCACGGCGTGGATCTGGGGCACGGAGAGCTTCGCCATCAGGTGCAGGGCGTAGTCTTCTGTGCGGGCGGGCAGGGTGCTCGGGATCGGCTCGGCCATGGGGCGTGTCCATGGAGAGGTAGGAGAGTCCGTAACGGGTGGTCTATCCCCTCCCGTGTCCAACCTGTTGCCTTCGCCTCAGAAGGTCGCGCAGTAGACGTCGCAGCTGTCCAGCATCCACATGGTGCACTCCCCGAGCACCGGCATGCAGTCGATGCCGGTGCCGGCGGCGGGGCAGCAGCAGCTGGCGTCCTCGGCCTCCCAGCACATGCCGGGCTCGAGGCACTCGCCGGTGTCGTCGGCGTCGGCACAGGCCGTGAGCAGAGCGAGGGCGGTGAACAGGACGAGGGGGATGCGGCGCATGGGAGCCTCCGGGTTCGAGCGTCGGAGGCTGGGTGTCGTCAGCGCGCCGGAGCCTTCATCACTCCCCGTAGGCCCGATGGTAGGCCTGCAGGTAGCCCAACACCCGGCGCACGTAGCGGCGGGTCTCTCCGTAGGCGATGTCCTCGGCCCATGCGTCCAGCTCCAGGGTGGCGCCGTCGGCGGTGGCCTCGGCGATCCAGCGCTCCACGGCCTCCTGCCCGCCGTTGTAGCCGGCGATCACGAAGGGCAGGGTCTGGGCGTGACCCTGAGCCTCGAAGGCTTCGTGCAGGCGACGCAGCTCGGCGGTGCCCAGGGCCGCATTGTAGGCGCCCTGGTACAGCAGGGAAGCGTCGTAGGGGCGGTCCGGGTAGCGCTGACCGTGAAGCTGCTCACCCAGATCGGGCATGACCTGCATGAGTCCCCGGGCGCCGGCCCAGGAAGTGACCCCGGGCTGCAGGGCGCTCTCAGCGGTCATGATGGCGTATGGCAGGTAGGGGTCCAGGCTCGAACCAGCGAGCACCTGGTTCACCACGTCGGCGTGGGGCCGGGGCAGGCAGATCTCCCGCACATCGGGTTCGTCCGAGCGCTTCGAGCAGTTCACTCGGGCCAGCTTGCGTCCGCGGCGGATGTCGCCCACCTCGATCATGCGGCGGCCCACGGCGATGCGGGTGGCGCTGTCGGCCAAGCTGGCGGCCTTGGCCACCGGTTCCAGGGCCTCGGCGGCCAGATCGTACAGGCCCACGCCCAGCAGGGCGTCCGCCACGACGGCCTCGGGGTGGGCATCCACGAAGGTCTGGGGCAGCGGGGGAAGGGCAGGGGAGGGCGCCGCCGCCACCTCGGGCAGCTGACCGACGTGCTCGAGGGCGAACCATGCCCGGCCGTTCTCGGGCCAGCGGGAGACCAGGTCGCTCAAGGCCCCCGCCTCGGCGGTCCCACCCTTGGCCCGGGCCTTCCAGTAGGCCGCACCCGGTGCCAGTGAGCTCTTGGGATAGCCGGACACGAGCTTGGACCACGCGGCGCAGGCCTCATCGACCCGGCCTCGCTTCCAGTGACACCAGCCGATGAACCACAGGGCCTCGTCGGCATGCTTGGAGCTGGGATAGCGACCCAGGTGGGCCTCCAGCTCTTCGATGGTGACGTCCAGCAAGCCCTGGTCCAGGGCGGAGTAGCCGATCTTGTAGCTGGCCGTGTCGCCCTTGCCGTGGGTGGGGTAGCGCTGGAACAGCGCGGTGTAGAGGTTGACGGCGCCCTGGTAGTCACCGGCCCGGTAGGTGGCCAGGGCGTGCTTGTACAGGGTCTCGGGTCCAACCGCCGCCGGGCTGCCCAGGCGCTGGTAGGCGGCCACGGCGCAGGTGTAGTCCCGGCCGTCGAAGCAGGCCTCGGCCATGATCTTGGCGTCGGGTGGGCTGTCGGTGCCGGCCTCTATCTCGAGCAGGAGCTCCAGGGCCGCGCCGGCGTGGTTGCCGTCCATGAGCACCTGCACCCGCTGCATGGCCTGGGATCGACCCTGGGGATCATCCAGATCGGGCACGGGGGAACCCAGTGCAGCGAGGCGAGCGGCCGCATGCTCGGACCAGGGGCTGGCGGCGTGGCGGATCCAGGTGGCCAGGTAGGTGGAGATGGCGGGCTGGGTGTCACCCCGCTGCTCCGCGGCCCAGGCCAGCCAATAGCGAGCCTCGGGGCCGTGTACACCGTCGAGCTGGGTCCGAAGATCGTCGCGGGCGGCCAGGCCCTCTCCCTGGGCGATCAGGGCTTTGTCCCACAACATACGCAGCTCGGGGCTCAGGGAGGAGGGGGAGCCCAGGCCGTCGAGCACAGCCACCGCGGCCGCGGCGTCCTCGGCCGAAGGCAGGTCGGTGGGGCCGTCGACGGCCATCAGGA
>CAZHIK010000945.1:0-3909 GCA_964532635.1 uncultured Enterobacterales bacterium | reverse complement strand
GAAACCGCCGAGGAGGGTGGCCCGCATACCGGCGCTGACGGCGTCGGCGCCCAGGGTTGCGCCCACGACACGGACCTCGCCGATGGTGACGGGCGCCGGCAGGGCGCCGGTGCGCAGCACGAGAGAAAGCACCGAGGCGTCGGAGAGTTGCTCCTGGTAGCCGCCGCCGCCCATCTCGATGCTGGCGCGACCGCCGGCGATCTTTTCGCGGATGACCGGAGCCGAACGCATCTTGTCGTCGAGCACGATGGCGAATCGTTTGCCCACGTTGGCGCCGGTGAGCTTGGCGAAGGTCTTGCCGCCGACGGGCTTGAACTCGAGGGCCACGTAGGGCTCGTTGTACTGGTTCATGGAGACGTGAGCGTCGTTGATGTCGTCGCCGGTCAGCACGATCTCGTCCTTGACCACCAGGGCGTTGACGCGCATCTCCTTGCCCTCGATGTCCTTGTCGTACTTCCACAGCAGCCGGTCGCCGTCGGGGATGCGGCCGGTGCGGGCCAGCCAGTCGGACAGAGCGCGGTCGTCGGCGTAGTTGACCGGGTCCAGCTGCTTCTCGGCCTCGAGGAGCACCTTCTCGATCTGGTCGGGGCTGATGTCCTCATCGACCATCATGAACTCGAGCACCGCGGTGGTGCCGATAGCGGCGATGGCTTCCTCGATGTTGTCCATGCCGGGCAGCTGCACCGTGATGCGGTTGCCGCCCTTCTGCATGATGGTGGGTTCCTTGACGCCGGTCTCGTTGACGCGGTCGCGCAAGGTCTCGAGGGCCTGCTCCACGGCGCGCTTCCGGATGTACTCGGCGGACTCGTCCGTGAGCAGGAAGACGTGGTACTCCAAGCCATCGCGATCCTGGGTACCCTCGTAGGAGTAGCCGTTGTACCGCTGCTGCATGAAGAAGCGCAGATCAGCGAGGCTCTCGCCTTCGGTGAGCCGCACCAACAGGGCGGCCTGGCCGCGCATACGCCGCACCTCGTCCACCGAGATACCTTCGCGCTGCAGGGACTCCTGCATGGGGCGTGCGTCGCGCTGCACCGTGGACAGCACCGCTTCCTCGACCTCGACCACCAGGGTCAGGTCGATGCCGCCTGCGAGGTCGATGCCCAGGTTGAACTCGGTGTCGGGCAGCAGGCCCTCGATCCAGGAGACCTCCTCGACCTCTTCTTCCTGGCCGGGGCTGTCGTGGACAGCGTCGGCCTGCTCGGAGAGCTGCTCGAAGTTGCTGTCGGCCAGGAAGTTGGGCAGCAAGACGTAGATGGACAGCAGCACTGTGGCTGCGATGACGGAGACTTTGGCCCACCAGGTACCTGTCATGGCTCGCCTCGCTTACTTCTGCTTGATGGGGGTGGCGTCGCTGTCCGTGATCTTCCGCTTGATGGCGCCCTTGTCCATCTCCACGCGCACATCGCGAGCGAGTTCGAGGATCACCGTGTCGTCCTTGACGGCCCAGATCTTGCCGTAGAAGCCAGATCCCGTGACCACCCGATCGTCCTTCTTGAGGGCAGACAGGAGCGCCTGGTGCTCTTTGGCCTGCTTCTGCTGGGGACGGAACAGGAGGAAGTAGAAGATGCCCACGATCATGACGACCATGAACAGTGTGGAGCCCATCCCACCACCGACCGCGCCGGCGGGTGCGTCGAGCATCATCAAGACATCGTTGGCAACGTGAGGGGTCATGGGACCTCCCGGGTGCGCGGGGGTTCCTGCGCGGGGATGGTGGCGGAGGCGGCCTCCGCCAGGGGTCTAAGTGCCTCGACGGCTGGAAGTCCTTCTCGTACGGCCACTCTCAGCTTGTCCATGAACTCCTGGTAGAAGCTCAGGTTGTGCAGGGTGAGCAGCCTGGGGCCGAGAATTTCCTTCCCTAAGAAGAGGTGCCGGAGGTAGGCCCGGCCAAAGCAGCGGCACGTATAACACCTGCAGGCGGGATCGAGAGGCCTGTTGTCATCCCTGTAGCGAGCATGTCGGATGGTGAGGCGTCCGAGAGAAGTGAAGGCCTGGCCAAAGCGCCCACTCCGAGTCGGCAGCACACAGTCGAACAGGTCGATACCCCTAAGCACCGCTTCGAGGATGTCCAGGGGATATCCGACCCCCATCAGGTAGCGGACCCGATCGGAAGGCAGCTCCGGCACCGCCGCCTCGAGCATGGCCAGCATCTCGGGCCTGCTCTCCCCCACGCTGAGACCCCCCACGGCGTAGCCGTCCAGATCCATGTCGGCGAGGCGCCGCGCATGGGCGGCGCGCTGCTCGGCGTACAGCCCGCCCTGCACGATCCCGAACAGGGCCGTGCGCTCCGGCTGCTGCCGAGCGGCAAGGCAGCGTTCCAGCCACCGGGTGGTGCGCTCGGTGCTGTTCCGCACCCGCTCGGGGCTGGCGGGAACCTCGATGCACTCGTCGAAGGCCATGGCCACATCGACGCCCAGGGCCTCCTGGATCTCCACCGCCTTTTCGGGGGTGAGCAAGCGCCACTGCCCATCCATGGGTGAGCGGAACTTCACCCCCTGCTCGCTGATCTTGGTGAACTCCTTCAGCGAGAAGACCTGGTAGCCCCCCGAGTCGGTGAGGATGGGACCGTCCCAGTGCATGAAGCGATGCAGACCACCCAGCTCGCGCACCAGCTCGTGCCCAGGCCGCACCCACAGGTGGTAGGTGTTGGCCAGCACCATGCTGGCGCCGGTACCCCTGATCTCCGCGGGGGTCAGGCCCTTGACCGTGCCGGTGGTACCCACGGGCATGAAGCAAGGCGTGGGCACCTCGCCGTGGGGCAGGCTCAGGACGCCGCTGCGGGCGCTCCCCGCGCTAGCCTCGAGCTGGAAGGACGAGCATCGCGTCGCCATAGGAGTAGAACCGGTAGCGCTGGGCGATGGCGTGACCGTAGACCTCGAGCAGCCGCTCGCGCCCCAGCACGGCGGCCACCAGCAGGATCAGGCTGCTGCCCGGCAGGTGGAAGTTGGTGATGAGCGCGTCGGGGACCCGGATGGGGTCTCCCTCACGCAGAAAGAGCCGGGTGGTGCCCGTGCCCGCCCGAGGTAGGTCCTCCCCCACCGGGGTGGCCGCCTCGAGGGCGCGCACCGAGGTGGTGCCCACCGCCACCACCCGCGCACCCATGGCGCGCGCAGCAGCGATGGAGCGCACGGTCTGCTCCGGGACGGTGTAGCGCTCGGCGTGCAGCTCCCCACGGTCGAGATCGCTCTGGCGCAGGGGTCGGAACGTGCCCGGACCGACATGGAGGGTGACCGAGGCCAGGCCCACACCCCGCTGCCGCAGGCGCTCGAGCAGCTCGGGCCCGAAGTGCAGCCCTGCGGTGGGGGCCGCCGCCGAGCCTGGGGCCTGAGCGTAGACGGTCTGATACCGCTCGCGATCGACGGGCTCGTCGGAGCGGCGGATGTAGGGGGGCAGCGGCATGTGCCCCATGCGTGCCATCAGCTCGGCGGGCTCGGGCTGGGTGCGGACGCGCCAAGTGCCGTCCTGGCGAGCCTCGAGCAGCTCGATCGTCTCGCCCTCCGGACCCTGGAGCAGCTCCCCTGGGCTCAACCTGCGTCCCGGCCGCAACATCACCTCGACGGGGCCCGGCCCCGCCTCGAGGAAGAGCAGCTCGACACGACCTCCGGTCGCCCGCTGCACCCAGCAGCGCGCCGGCATCACCTGGGAGTCGTTCACCACGAGGAGATCGCCGGGCTCCAGCAGGCTGTCCAGCTCGGTGAAGCCGCGGTCCTCCAGGGCCGATCCGCGCACCACCAGCAGGCGGCTGTCCTCGCGCCGGACCGCAGGCCGCTGGGCCACCAGCTCCGAGGGGAGCTCGAAGCCATAGGGAAGCAGGGAATCGGGGATACTTCGGGACATCGGCGCGGCGGTTATCGCGGCCTGGCGGGGGGGTCCAGCGGCGCCGGGAGAATGCTGCGGCGGGGCTCGGGC
>CAZHIK010000944.1:0-3912 GCA_964532635.1 uncultured Enterobacterales bacterium | reverse complement strand
CTTCCAGCCCTCGCGCAGCAGGGCGGGGAGCTGCACCAGGAACTGGCCGGCGCCGCCGATGACCGAAGCGATACCCACCAGCAGGATGCCGTCGGTGCCTGTGGCGGCTTCCCAGGGGCCCTTCAGGAAGCAGGCGATGATCACCGCCACGTTGAAGCTGGCGGGGGCGATGGAGGGCAGGAAGAACTTGCCCCGCACGTTCAGCATGCCCATGAACAGGGAGGCCAGGCTGACGGTGGCCAGGAAGGGGGCCAGGATGCGGGTGAGGGTGGCGGTCAGCGCGAACTTCTCGGGGTCTTCGGCGAAGCCCCAGGCCACGGCGTAGACCCAGCCTTCGGCGAAGACGAAGGTGCCCACGGTGATGACGCCCAGGGCCAGCAGCAGCACGCCCAAGAACGCGTTGGCCAACCTCCAGGCGGCCTTCAGGCCGTCGCGCTGCTCGACCTCCGCGAAGACGGGCACGTAGACATTGGCCAGGGAGCCCTCGGCCAGCAGCTCGCGGAAGAACTGCGCTGCCCGGAAAGCGGCGTTGTAGGCGTCGGTGGCCATTCCGGCGCCGAAGAAGGCGGCGAAGATGATCTCGCGGAGCAGGCCGGACACCCGCACCAGCGTCGAGGCGACGGCGATGACCGCGGCGTTTCGGCCGACCTGGGAGGCCTTGTTGGGTTCGGTGGGCTGGCTCATGATTGGGCCCTGGTGTGCCCCGGTGGAGGGGGACCGTCAAGGCCGTCGAGGGGGTTTCCCGGGAAAGGGTCGACCCGGGGTCAGGCCTGTCAAGGGCGCGTCGAGTTCGAATAGCCGGGGCGTAGCAGCGTCGGGCCCCTCGAGTCGTTCCCGTCCGCGGCCACGAACACGGAGGTCGGTCATGCTTCGACACCTGCTCGCGATGATCCTCGGTACCCTGCTTCTCATCGGCGCGGTCGGCTACGCGTGGCCCGCCGAGGCCCGCCCGGCGAACGGCACCATCACCATCGACAACCAGCGCTTCGAGGCGGTGGGGCTGACGGTGGACGGCGACCCCATGGGAGAGATCCCCCCCGACTCCAAGCGCAGCTTCCGCGTCGCCCCCGGCGACCACGCCGTGCGCGTGAAGGATCGCCAGGGCCAGATGGTGCTGGCCCAGACCGTGCAGGTACGCCCCAGCTCCGACGTGCGCCTGGTGACCCTGCCCGACCTGGGCCAGCTGACGGTGCGCAACCGTACCGGCCGTGACGGTCGCCTGATGGTCAACGGCATCGACCGCGGTGCGCTGTTGGTGGGCCAGGAGCGCGTGGTGAAGCTCGAGCCCGGCGCCTTCAACGTCCAGCTGCGCCAGGGCGAGCGCGTGCTCGACAGCCAGCGGGCCAACCTGCGCGCCGGTGAGCGCAAGGCCTGGGTCGCCCAGGCGCCCGACACCGCCGAGCTGCGCGTGCGCAACCCCCTGCCGGTGACGGTGAAGGTGCGCGTGGATGAACGCGCCGCTGTGTCCATCCAGCCCGGCCAGGTCCGCACCCTGCGCAACCAGCCCACCGGCCCCGCCGACGTCGTGGTCATCGGCCCCGACGGCCGCGTCCTGAGCCGTGAGCAGGTCCGCATCGATCCCTTCGACGGCGGCAGCATGCTGGTGCCCCTGCCCACCCAGGGAGCGGTGCGCATGGTCAACCTGGGTGGTGGCACGGTGGACGTCTACGCCAACGGCCGCCGCGTGGCCGCCATCTCGGCGCTTGACAACCAGCTGGTGCAGCTGCCCCTGGGGCTGGTCGAGCTGACCCTGCGCGACCGCGAGCGCAACCTGGTGCTGCGCACCACCCTCGAGGTCGAACCCTTCGACGCGGTGACGCTGCGCTGCGACCTGCGCCGCCACCTGCTGACGGTGGAGCAGGACCTGATCGCCGAGGTGGACGCCTTCATCGAAGCGCTGCAGCGGCTGGCGAGCTGAAGCTGGAGTTGTTGTGGGCCCCCCCTCCCGCCGGGAGGGGGGGCTTTGGTGTTGGGGTGCTCGGCTGGCCCCACTCCGTGCCTCAGGCTGGCGCGCTAGCTTCCCCGCTCGGCTTCGAGCTCATAGCGCTGGATGTAGTGGCTTAGGGCTCGGGGGCTCAAGCCCAGGGCTTCGGCGGCGTCTTTCTTGCGCCAGCCGCTGGCCCGTAGCGCTGCGAGGATGCGGCTGCGCTTGAAGTCTTCGACGGCCTGGTTGAGGTCGTCGTCTTCGGCGGGAACAGGGGAGGGGACCGAGACGGCCCCCCTCGGCAGCTCGAGGCTGCGGATGGTGTCGCTAGCGGACAGCACGGCGGCGCGCTCCAGCAGGTTGCGCAATTCGCGGACGTTGCCGGGCCAGGCGTAGGCGCCCAGATCCCGCACGATGGCGTCGCTGTCCACCCGCAGGCCGGGCCGGCCGAGGCGCTGGGCCAGACGGGCGCAGAGCTGCTCGAGCAGGCCGGGCAGGTCCTCGCGGCGCTCGCGCAGGGGAGGCACGTGGATGGGGAGCACGGCCAGGCGGTAGTAGAGGTCGGCCCGGAACAGGCCCTGCTGGACCCGGGCCTCGAGGTCCTGGTTGGTGGCCGCCAGGATGCGCACGTCGACCTCGATCTCCTCGCCGCTGCCCACGCGGCTGAAGCGGCGGGTCTCGAGGACGCTGAGCAGCTTGCCCTGCTGGCCGGGAGGCAGGTCGCCGATCTCGTCGAGGAACAGGGTGCCGCCGTCGGCCAGCTCGAACTTGCCCGCCCGGGACGCCTCGGCGCCGGTGAAGGCGCCGCGGACGTGGCCGAACAGCTCGCTCTCGAGGAGGTCTTTCGGGATCGCGGGGCAGTTGACCCGGATGAGGGGGCGGTCGGCCCGGGGGGACAGGGTGTGGATGGTCTCGGCCACAAGCTCCTTGCCCACGCCGCTCTCGCCCAGGATGAGGGCGGTGGAGTGGGCGGGGGCTACCCGCTGCACCAGCTCGAGCACACCGGCCATGGCGGGGGAGTCGGCCACCAGGCCGCGGCCGGCCCCCCCCGCCAGCTGGCTGCGCAGGTAGCGGTTCTCTCGTTCGATGCGCGACGACTCCAGTGCGCGCTGGGCGATGAGGCGCAGGCCCTCGAGCTCGAAGGGCTTGAGCAGGTAGTCGAAGGCACCGAGACGCATGGCCTCGACCGCGCCGCTGACGGTGCCATAGGCCGAGATGACCACCACCTGCAGGTCGGGCTGTAGCTCACGCGCGAAGCGCAGCAGATCGATGCCCGAGCGGCGGGGCAGGCGAACGTCGGTGATCAACAGGGCGAAGTCGTCTTGCTGCAGGCGCCGCTCGGCGTCCTCGGCTCGGCTGGCCGTGGTGACCTGGTGGCCGTCCTCCAGGAACAGGCGCTCGAGCAGCCGGAGCAGCTTGGCTTCGTCGTCGACGATGAGCAGGCGTGCCATGGCAGCCTCCTATTCCGGCGGGAGGGTGAGCCGGGCGCAGGTGCCACCACCAGGCCGGGGTTCGAGCTCCAGGCTGCCACCGTGTTGCTCCACGATGCGCCTGCTGATGGGCAGGCCCATACCGACACCGGCTTCCTTGCGGCTGAAGAAGGGCTCGAAGATGCGTGGAAGGTCCTCGGGTGCGACGCCGTCGCCGTCGTCCTCGACCACGAGCTCGATGCCTCCGCTCGGGGTGGTCGCGGCCCGCACGGTGACCTGGCCCCGCTGGGCGCCAAAGGCCTCGACGGCGTTGGACAGCAGGTTGACCAGCACCCTCCGCAGCAGGGTCTCGTCAGCCCGGGCCTGGAGCCCGGGCGGGACGTCGAGCTCGACGGCAGCGAAGCGGCTGACCCGCTCGAGCTCCTCGGCCGCCTGCTGGACCAGCGGCCGCAGCGGCACCGGCTCGAGATGCAGCTCCAGCGGTCGGGCGTAGGCCAGCAGCTCGCGCACCAGCAGCTCGAGCCGGGTGACCTCCTCGATGACGTCATCGAGGGCCTC
>CAZHIK010000943.1:0-3916 GCA_964532635.1 uncultured Enterobacterales bacterium | reverse complement strand
GCGACTGCTCGGCGAAGGCCGCCTGCGCGCTGCGGGACATCGCCGAAGAGACCGGAGCGCGGCAGCATCGCTGGGAGTCCAGGGCTCGGCCCCTCGTGGCCCGGCTCCAGGCCAGCAACGCGGTGGCCTTCGAGCCCGCCAAGTGCATCCGCTGTGGCCGCTGCGTCCAGCACAGCGCCCGGACCGACGGCCCGGGGCTGGCCTGGCTGGGTCGGGGTCGGGAGCTGCGCGTGGGGGTTCCGCCCGGCACCACCGTGGTGGAGGTCCTCGCTCCCGACGCCGAGACCTACGCGGCGCTGTGCCCCACCGGTGCCATCAGCCTCCCAGCGCGTGGGGAGCGAGCCGGAGAGCCATGAGGATCGCGCACCTGGTCCCCGGCTCCGGAGGAGGCTTCTACTGCGGCAACTGCATCCGGGACGTCGCGGTCACCACGGCGCTGCGTCGTGCGGGGCACGACGTGGTGGTGGTCCCCCTCTACCTGCCGCTGCTCGGGCACGATGCCCTGGTGGGAGACACGCCCCTCTTCTTCGGTGGCATCAACGCGTGGCTGCAGGAGCACCTGCCTCCCTTCCGCCACACCCCCCGCTGGCTGGATCGCATCTTCGACAGCGAACCGCTGCTGCGGGCTGCAGCGGCTCGGGCGTCCTCCACGCAATCCCGAGGGCTGGGGCCCATGACCCGGTCCATGCTGTGGGGTGAGCGCGGCAACCAGGCGAAGGAAGCCAGCCGCCTGGCCTGCTGGCTGGCGGAGCGGGTGCGCCCGGACGTCGTCCATCTCTCCAACGCGCTGCTGCTGGGGCTGGCGGAGCCCATCCGGCATCGCACCGGTGCGGCCATCGTCTGCACGCTGCAAGACGAGCAGCCTTGGGTGGACAGCATGGCGGGGGAGTGGCCGGCCCGCGTCTGGCGGGCCATGGGCCGTCGGGTGGGCAGCGTGGACCGCTTCGTCTCCGTCAGCCACTGGTACGCCGGGGTCATGGCCCGTCGGCTGGGCCTGGGGCCGCAGGAGATCCGGGTGGTCCCCGTCGGCCTCGAGGTCAGCGACTATCCGTTTGCCACCCCTGGCCAGGGTCCGCCCGTCCTTGGGTTCGTGGGCAGGGAGTCCGAGGCGGAGGGCCTGGGCGTGCTGGTGGATGCCTTCTTGCGGCTGCGCGCCGAGGGTGGGCACGATGGGCTCGAGCTGCGGGTCATGGGTGGAGGGACCTCCGAGGATCGAGGGCTGCGGGTCCGGATCGAGCGCCAGGTCCGCCATGCGGGGGCCTGGTCGAAGGTGCGCTTCCTCGGGGACTTCCACTGGGAGCGCCACCGGGAGCTGCTCTCGACCCTCTCGGTGCTCTCGGTGCCCGGCACAGCGCAGACGGCCCTTGGGCTGCCCGTGCTCGAGGCGATGGCGGCCGGGGTCCCCGTGGTGCAGCCCAGGGTCGGCGCCTTCGTCGAGATCGTGCGGAAGACCGGAGGTGGAATCCTCTACGATCCCGGCGACGCGAACGCCCTGTTCCGGGCCCTCGACCAGCTGGTCGGCGACCCCGAGCAGCGTGCGATCCTCGGCGCTCGCGGCCGAGAGGGCGTGAGAAGGCACTTCGCCCTGGATACCATGGTGGAGAGCTTGCACGACCTGTACCTGGAGCTCACATCTCGCGCCGAACTTCACCAATCCACGCCCTCGTCCCGATAGCGCTCCTGGCGCTGGCTCCCTTGGTGCTGGGAGGGGCGAAGTCGACGCAAGCCTGGAGCACCTTCCACGGCGACGTGTCGCTCACGGGGCTCGCCTCCATCGACCTCGCTTCAGGCATGGCCGAGCGCTGGCGCTTCCGGATCGGCGAGCCCCTCGCGGGCACACCCGTGGGCGGCGGGGGCTCCATCTACGCCGTCACCGAAGACGGCGATCTGTACAGCATCGACACCGCTGGCAAGCAGCGCTGGAGCGCCCTGCCTTGTGGCGCTGCGGCCGAGGGCGAGCTCCCCGAGCGCTTCTCGGCGTCTCCCCTCGTCGCCGGCTCAACCGTCGTGGTCGGCTCGCGGGGGGGAGAGCTCTGCGCGGTCCGAGGCTCCGATGGCGCCAAGCTCTGGCAGCACGACATCGGCGCTGTCATCGCCGCCTCGCCCAACCTCCTGGAGGCGGCCGAAGGTCGCCCGGACAGCGTCGTGGTCGTCGCCCAGACCGACGGCTCGGTGCACCGGCTGGACCTGGCGACAGGGCGCCCCCTCGGAACCTCGGCTGCGACCAACCGCTGCGACGGTGGTGTCTCCGTCCGGGGGGGCCACATCGCCTACGGCAACTGCGACGCGGCCCTGTACCTCCTCGCTGGCGATGGGCTCACCATCACCAGCAAGACGGAGCTGCTGACGGACGGGCAGGTCTTCGCCGGGGTGGCCATGGGCCAGGACGCCGTCTACGCCGGAGATCGGGCTGGCAGGGTCTACGCGGCCAGGGTTCCGGGGGGGCAGCTGCTGTGGGTCAACCAGGAGGCCCAGGGAGAGGTCGGGGCCACCCCAGCCATCAGCGCGGATCGACTCGTACACACCACCAGCGCAGGGACCGTGGCCTGCCTGGACCGCCGCACGGGGCAGACCCTGTGGCGCACCCAGCTCGGTGGTCGCCCCAGCGAGCCGGTTGTCACCACGGGGGGACAGGTGGTGGTCGCCACCGACGGTGCGCTTCACCTGCTGAACCTGGCCGACGGCTCGGCCCTCTGGTCCAGAGAGCTCAGCGATGCCATCAGCGCGCCCGCGGTGATCGACTCCCTGGTGGTCGTCGGCACGGTCGATGGCTTCGTGGTGGCCTTCGGGGCCACCCAGGCCAGCGGAGGATCGCCGTGAGCCCCGCCGCCCAGTTGGTGCGGCTCCAGGCGGTTCACAAGGGCTACCGGAGGGGCTCGGGGGATCCGATCCCGGTGCTGCGGGGGGTGGATCTGCAGGTGGACCGGGGCGAGATGGTGGCGATCACGGGGCCCAGCGGCTCTGGCAAGAGCACCCTGCTCAACATCCTGGGCACCCTCGATGCGCCCGATGAAGGCGCCTACCACTTCGACGGTCGTGACATGAGCGCGCTGTCCGAGCGGGAGGTCCTGGCGTTCCGCAGCCGACAGCTCGGTTTCGTCTTCCAGTCCCACCACCTCCTGCCCTACCTCACGGTGCTGGAGAACACCCAGGTGCCCACCATCGTGACCGGCCAGCGAGACGGGGAGGAGCGAGCCTTGGCGCTGCTCGAGCAGGTGGGGCTGGGGCACCGGCTCCACCATCGGCCTGCGGCCCTGTCGGTGGGCGAGTGCCAGCGCGTGGCCTTGGTGCGCGCCCTGGTGGGGCGACCCCAGTTGCTGCTGGCCGACGAGCCCACCGGGTCCCTGGACCGCACGGGCTCGGAGCGCCTGGGGGAGCTGCTGTCGGCCGTGAACCGCCAGGAGGGCACCACCCTGGTGATGGTGACCCACTCCGCCGAGCTGGCGGCGCGGGCGCCGCGGGTGCTGTGCCTCGAGGACGGCGGGCTCGTTCCACTGCCGAGTCCATGAAGCTGCACGCCCTCCCGCTGCGCGGCCTGCTCCACCACTGGCGGCTCCACCTTGGCGTCTTCCTGGGCACCGCCGTCGCGGCGACGGTCCTCACTGGGGCGCTGCTGGTGGGCAGCTCGGTGGATGGGAGCCTTCAGGACATCGCGGATGCTCGCATCGGGCGGGTGACCCACGCCCTCGATGCGGGCACACGGCTGCTCGACGCCGGGCTCGCCTCGCGGCTCGAGGCCGAGCTGGGTGAGCCCGTGGCGCCCTCGCTCCACACCCGGGCGGTGGCCCTGCGCAGGGGGGCGTCGGGAGGAGTGGAGGCCGCGGTCGGCGTCTCCCTGTACGGCGTCGATGAGCGCTTCGTGGAGCTGGGTCCAGCGGGCGGCGTCGGTTCACCACCCCTGCCGCCCGACGGTGGC
>CAZHIK010000942.1:0-3918 GCA_964532635.1 uncultured Enterobacterales bacterium | reverse complement strand
ATTGGGCCGCACGAGGGGCAAGCGAGAGCCCGCACCATGGCGGAAGCGTGCTTCATCAGACCGCCGTCCACCAGCACAGCCGTGTCTCCAACCAGCGACATGTCTCGGGCTTCGCGGGCCTTGGTTCGGCGCTATCCGATCAAACGTGAGCGGAAGCCGGGCCCTTCTCCATCCCGGTCTCTCTTCATCCCGCTCACGTCCCGGACTCAGGTCCTCGCCCCCAGCTGCCTCTCGACGAGTCGGACCCAGAAGTCCGCACCGATGGTCAACGCGTCGTCGTTGAAGTCGTAGCGGGGGTTGTGAAGGGGCGCGTCGTCGCCTTCGCCACGTCCGGTGCCAAGAAACACATAGGCCCCCGGCCGGTGTCGCAGCAGCTGCGCGAAGTCCTCGGAGCCCGAACAAGGCTGACAGTCCGCGTCCACGCACTCCCTGCCGACGACCTCGGTGGCTGCAGCAGCGGCGGCTGCGGTCTGTTCCGGGTGATTCACGGTGGCCACGAACTCATGACGGTAGACGACCTCCGCCGTGCAACGGTGGGCGACACATGTCCCACGGACCACGCGACGCATGCTTGCCTCGATCTCGGCTCGAACTGCGTCGCTGAAGCTCCTCGCGTCGCCCTTCAGGACCACCTCTCCCGGGATGACGTTCCGAGCCCCGTCGGTCGTGAACTCGGTGACGGACACAACGGCAGCGTCGAACGGGTCCAGCGTCCGCGCCACGATCGTCTGCAACGCCGTGACGATGGCGGCTCCACAGACAAGGGGATCGCGCAGGCTCTGCGGTGCGGAGGCGTGGCCTCCAAGGCCCCGGATGGTGATGGTGAAGATGTCTTCGTTCGACATGGTCGCGCCACTGCGCATCTCGAACAAGCCCAGTGGGCGTTGGGGGGCGTTGTGCAGCCCGTAGATCTCGTCCATCGGGAACCGGTCCAGCAGCCCATCCTCGATCATGGCCAGCGCACCCCGTCCGTTCTCTTCCGCTGGCTGAAAGACGAACACAGCCTCGCCATCGAACGAACCCGAGGTGGCCAGGTACCGGGCGGCACCGAGCAGCATCGCCGTGTGTCCGTCGTGGCCGCAGGCATGCATCTTCCCGTTGTTCCTGGAGCGATACGCGAGATCGTTTTGCTCGCGAATGGCGATGGCGTCCAGATCGGCGCGAAGCCCAATCGACCTGCTCGATCTCCCCTTGCGCAACAAGCCGACCACCCCCGTGCCGCCGACACCGCAGTGGACCTCGAGCCCGAACTCCCTGAGCCTGTGGCTGACATAGGCCGCCGTGTGCGTCTCTTCGAAGGCGGTCTCCGGGATCTGGTGAAGGGCTCGTCGCCAGCGCTCGAGATCTCCACGCAGGTGACCGGTCTTCATCTGCTTGCTCTGCATGTCGTGACTCATGACGCCAAGGCTATCACTCGAGCCCAGATGGTCGACCGCAGGATCTCCACGACCATCACATCGGCGGCCGGGACTGGGTCGGCTCGGTGATCAGCTCGCCGTTCGCGGTGATCGTGCCGCCATACAGCTCCCCCACACCGTCGCAGTCGAACGGCGAGCTGGCCTCGATGTCGATGGTCCCACCATCGGCCTGCACCACGGTGGTCCCATGGATGGCGTCATCGCCCGCGGCGATGTCCAGCGTGCCCCCCGCGATGTAGATGAATCCGACCGCGTCGTCCTCATCGTACTCGCTGTGCAGTGCGCCCTTGTCGGCATCGATGATCAGCTCACCGTCGGCGATGCGGATGGAGTCGTTGGCCTCGGGGCCGTCCAGGGCCGAGGAGACGAACAGAGCGCCACCGGTGATCTTCAGGTCGTCCTTGGGCGTCACGCCGTTTTCTCTCGCCGAGCTGATATCCAGGCTCCCCGTCCCGTTCAGCACGTTTTGCCGTCTTGACGACCAGGGCGGCCATGGGGACGAGGCATGAGGGGTCCTCCCGGTGGCGGTGCTGGGTGGGATGGTAGCAGAGGGCTCCTCGCCACCGCCTCTCCCGCCCCGGCGGGACGTGCGTAGCAGCACCCTCTCCGCAGCGGGGAGAGGGACCAGTCGCCATTGGCACCCTATTCCTCGGCAAACACGTCCAAGCTGACGGCGTACAGGCCCTCGGTCCAGGCGCCGTCGGCGTCCTCGAGGGGGACGGAGTCGACGATGCGGGGCTGCAGGGCGATGCCCATGCCGAGCGGGTCTTCGGAGCCGCCCAGCAGCTCGTTCAGATCGATCTCCACCATGCCGCCCAGCAGGGACATGATGCTCTCGAGGAAGCCGGCCAGGCCGTCGACCACCTCGGCCTCGTCCCAGCCGGGCTCGGCCTCGTAGTCGAGCACCGCGCCCTCGACGACCTCCAGATCCACACCGATGACCGTGCCTTCATCGCTGACGACCAGCCCCAGCTCCACCGCCAGGCTGGCCTCGAGCCAGTCCTCACAACTCGAGCCCTGCATGGTCTCCACCTCGACCTGCAGATCCGGCAGATACAGCACCGCCAGAGGGTCGATGCCCTCTTGCATGCGCACCACGTAGGCGTCGCCGGGCTCGATGGAGAAGCACCAGCCGTCGTTGTCGGGGATGTCGTCTCCGCCGGGCAGGTTCTCCATGAAGCCGCCGATCATGTCGCCCATGAAGCCCCCCAGGTCCATGCCCTGATCGAGCATTCCCAGCAGGGTATCGCCCAGCATGATGTCCAACAGGCCCTCGTGCAGGCCCAGCACCGCGTGGGCCTCGGGAGCCTCGTCGAGCCCCGGGACCGCGATGTCGGGCGAGGTCTCCGGCAGCGGCTCGTCGATGGCCACACCCAGGCCCAGGGCCAGGCCTTCCTCATCACCGGCCAGATCGTACAGCTCGGCCGAGACCAAGGTGCCCATCAGATCCTGCTCGAAGGCGACGGGCCCGCCAAGCTCGAAGGTGCCGAACTCGCTGAGGATCCAATCCAGCAGCCACTCGCCGAGCGGCTCGCTGACGTAGTCGTTGAGCAGCTCGAGGATCCACTCCACCACCCAGCCCTCGAGATCGCCGAACTCGGCGTCGGGCTCGTCCAGGGCGATGCCGGTCTCGGACAGCTCGAGCCAGATGATGCCGTCGTCGTCGATCCAGGGTGTGGCCATGGCCGTGATCTGGATGAGACCGTAGCCGAAGCTGATGTCGGCGGACCAGGTGTAGCCGTAGACATCGACGACCACCTCGTAGGCCAGCACCAGCTCGTTGAGCGCGATGCCCACGTCGATGCCGCCTTCGACCGCATCGAGCACCACCACCGTGGGCTCGTGGGAGGCACCGACTGCGTAGAAGCTGATGAACTCGCTCTCGTAGCTGGGCATGGCGTCGGTGATCATGTCGGCCCAGCCCAGCTCGTCGATCATGCCCCCCATCTGGGCGCCCAGCACGTCGAGGCCCCCGGGAAGCAGCCGGCCAGTGGCACCGTCGGGCCAGGTATCAGCGGGATCGTGCCCGGAGAAGACCGGGACGCGCTCCCGCAGGTACTGATCGCCGTGCCAGGCTTCGACATCGACGATGCGGTAGGCGTGGTCCACCGGCACCGCGGTACGGAAGGCGCCGTGGGACAAGTCCTCGAGCTCGACACCTTCGACCATCACGATGGCGTCGTCGGGGTAGACCTTGCCCTCGACCTGTGCATCGGCTTCGCCCAGGAAGCTACCGTAGACCGGCGATGTGACCTCGAGGATCAGGGTCTCGTCCACGGGAACGAACGAGTAGTCGGCGCGGCAACCGACCAGGAGCATGGCCGCGAGAGCGAGGCGTCGCATGGGGCTTCCTCCGGTACCAACGGGCCAGGGTGTGCTACTCAGGCCGGAAGGTACGATAGCTGGCGAGGAATCGATGCGCGAGGTTCGCTTCTCACTGGTCATCACGGTCGAAGAGATGCTGCGCTACTACCGCGGTCCCAAGTTCCCGGACGGGATC
>CAZHIK010000941.1:0-3937 GCA_964532635.1 uncultured Enterobacterales bacterium | reverse complement strand
GTGGGTTGAGGAAGGCCTGCTTGTCCCGACGCTCGATGATGCGGTCGGCCAGGCCGTAGGTGATCTCGGGCAGCAGCACCAGGTCTTCACGGTAGACGGTGTTGAGATCGAGAGGGTTGTCGAAGAGATCGAGCAGCTGATCCCGCATCTCCTCGTCGATCTCGCCGGTGTACTCGAGCTCGATGATGTCGGACTCGGAGCGCACCAGGATGGGGGTGCCGTAGTCGAAGGCCAGCAGCGACGGGACCGTGGCCAGGAGCAGGAGCGGTGCCGTACACCGCCAGCGGAGAGGGGCGGCCATGGCGCGCTACTCGCAGCCGCTGTTGCTGGAGCCCGGGGTGGCCGAGGCGGCCACGCAGAAGTCGCTGCCGCTGCTGTCGGTGTCGGAGCCATCGGGGGTGCGGGCCAGGGCATCGTCGCTGCCCGGATCGGGGGCCACCGAGGAGGCCACGCCGTTTTCGTCGTAGATGCCGTCACCGTTGTTGGAGCCGTAGACCACAGCGTCTTCGAGGGTGCCGGCGCAGTCGGACAGGTGCAGGCCGTCGCCGTCGGTGCCGTTGCCCATGTCGATGGTGGCCTGCACGTCGGTGCCGGCCACGGCCTCGTCGCCGATGAGCAGGAAGCTGCGGGAGGCGATGGTGGTGCCCGAGGGGATGGCCGCGGAGCCGGAGGCGGAGTCAGGGTTGGACTTGAACCAGGACAGGCGCCAGCCCGACAGGTCGATGGTGCCGTTGCCCGCGTTGTAGATCTCGATCCACTCGCCGCCGGCGTCGGCGCCGTCGGGATCGGCCATGAACTCGTTGATCACGATGGTGGCTGCGCCCGCTTCGTCGCAGGTGCCGCCGCCGCCGCAGCAGGCGTCGTTGGCCAGGCCGGGGGTGCCGCCCTCGATCATGCACTCCTGGAAGTCGTCACCGCTGGCGTTGCTGTCGGTGCCGTCGGGGCAGCGGGCCAGGGACAGATCCGAACCAGGGTCGGGGGCGATGGAGGTGGCGGTGCCGCCTTCGTCGAAGCAGCCATCCTCGTTGGAGCCGCCGTAGACGATGGCGTCCTCGAGATCACCGGTGTGATCGTACAGGTGGATACAGTCGCCCTCGTCGCCGTTCCCGAAGGACAGGGACAGGTAGGCGTCGGCCTCGAAGTCCACGGAGTCTTCGGCGACCAGCAGGCGCCCGCCTGCGGGGATGTTCATGCCCACGGGCAGCTGCTTCTCGGTGCCGTCGGTGGGATCGGACTTGAAGACCTCGAGGGTCCACAGGTCGAGGCAGGCGTCTTCGGAGCCCACGTTCAGCAGCTCGATCCACTCGAAGCCGCCGTCGGAGCCGGCGGGATCGACCATCACCTCGTTGATGACGATGCGAACATCCGAGGCCATGGCCTCGCAGGGGCAGGCGTTGGCCAGGCCCGGGGTGATGGACTCTTCCCCCATCACGATGAAGTCGTCGCCCGGGCTGTCGCTGTCCACCGCGTCGCTGCCGTCGCTGCAGCGGGCCAGGGTCTCGCCGGATCCGGGCTTGCCAGCGTAGCTGACGGCCTTGCCACCGCTCTCGTCGGTGATGTTGTCCTCGTTGCTGTCGCCGTAGACCACCGCGTCGAGGATCTCGCCGCAGGCGTTGTAGAGGTAGACCCCGTCGCCTCCGGTGCCCTGGCCCAGGTCGAGATCGACCTCGACGTGGGTCTCGGCCACTTCCTCTTCCCCAACCAGCAGGTACTGACCCGCCTCGAGGATGGTGCCCTCGGGGAAGCCGACCGTCTCACCGGTAGAGGACTCGGACTTCATCCAGCCGATCCAGGCCTGGGACAGGTCCACGTCGTCGCCGCCAACGTTGACCAACTCCACCCACTCGAAGCCTTCATCGGAGCCGGGGGCGTCCACCAGCACCTCGTTGATGAGCACCTGGGCCGCGTCGCAGTCGCCGGGGGTGAGATCGTCTTTGTCGCCGCACGCGGCGAGGATCAGCAGAATGGCGGGGGAGAGTCGAAGCATGGGGCCTCCAGACCGAGGATTCAGCTGGGGCTCTTGTACACCGGCGAGACGCCGTCGGCAACGACTTCATCGCCGGATTACACGTCTCGCAAAGCCGCATGTTCCGCCGCTTTTCGGAGACTCGCGGGGGCAGCGGGCGCTACTGCGGGGTGAAGTTGCCCGAGCCCTGGGTGCAGCTGACCGCCACCGAGTGGATCTGGTGGTTCTTGGTCATCATGTCGCCCGAGGAGTCCTTGAAGCGCTGGCCCATGATGCCTTCGTGCTGACCCGCCGCCAGGCTGGGCATGTGGTAGCTCCACTTGCCGTTCAGCGTGACGGTGCAGCCGCTCCAGCTGAAGGAGTTGTTGTTGACGATGCCAATGCGCCGGGCGGGGCCGATGCCAGCGCTCACAGTGGTGGTGGCCCGCAGGGCTCCGCCGGTGGCGGCGGTTGCGGGCGCTGCAGCTGCGGGGGCAGCGGGGGCGGCAGCGGGCTGGGCGGCGGCCGGGGCTGCCGCGGGGGCAGCGGAGGCGGGGGCCATGGTCTCGCACTGGCCTTCGTGGATGGTCACCGAGCCACCGGGGGCCACATCGGCCACGGTGCAGGCGGGGGAGCCGTCGACCAGCACGGTCATGCCGGTCCACGCTTCGCCGCTGGTGTTCATGACCACCACCTTCTGGCTCACCGGCTCGGCCGGGGCCTGAGCGTCGGCGGCGTCTTCGCCGCAAGCGATGATGACACCGGCGATGAGGGCGGTGGGAATGAGGTAGCGAAGAGTGATCTGCTTGATCATGGGGTGACCTCCAGAAGCTGAACTGGCCTAGCACGACGTCGACACTCGGGCACGCATGACCCCCCACTGACCCCTCGAGCCCCCACGTTGACGGGTAGGGGTGAAAGCGCGGGAACATCCGGCGCGTTCCGCGTGTCCCGAGCAGCGTTCCCCCGCAGGAGAAGCCCATGCGCACCCCGTCCACCACCCCCTCCACCTGGTTGCTCCCCGTCCTGGCCGTGCTGGCCGCCCTCGGGGCCCTGGCCACCCTGCTGTTGCCCCGCGTGGCCGCCGCTGGGGGCATGGACTTCGCCGAAGAAGCAGAGCAGCGGATGAAGCTCAGCTTCGACCTCGACGCCGTGGAGAGCCAGCTCGAGGCAGCGCGCCCGGCGCGGGCACCAGCCCCGGCCGCAGAGATGATGGCTGCGCTGGGCTACGTGGACAACTACGACTACGGCTACAACGCCCAGCAGGCCTACTACGTGCCGCCTCCGGTGCTGCCCCTGGAGCCCAACTCCACCATGCACGCCGTGACCGTCTTCCAGGACCGGGCCCTGGTCACACGAGCCCTCGAAGCGCGGATCGACAAGGGTACAGGAAGCGTCACCTTCGAAGGGCTGCCCCTGAGCCTGCACACCGAGAGCCTCGAGGCCTCGGTGTTGTCGGGCAAGGCACGGATCGTGGGCGTGGAGCTGAACTCGGGGGCTGGCGAGGTGGAAGACAGCGAGCGCACCGAGGCCATCCGCGAGGAGGCCAAGGAGCTTGCGGAAGAGCTGGGCCAGATCCGCGACCGCATCGAGGCCCTGTTGATGCAGCGAGCCTACCTGCGCTCCACCCTGCTGGACACCGCTGGCGGCGACCGCCCGGCCCCCAGCCTGGACACCGTCAAGGGCACCCTGACCTTCGTGGGCGAGGCCGAGCGCAGCATCGCTTCCCAGCTGCGCACCGAGGAGGAGCAGGCCGAGGAACTGGGCGAGGAGCTGCAGCCCCTGCTCATCAAGCTCGAAAACCCCCTGGCCACCGGCAACAAGGTCAAGGTGGAGTTGCTGGCGGACGCCGCAGGGCCCGTCGAGGTCAGCCTGCGCTACGCCGTGTGGGGGGCCGGCTGGTGGCCCGCCTACAACGCCCGCCTGGACGAGGACAGCAACCACGTGAGCCTCGAGTACTACGGCATCGTCAGCCAGAGCACCGGCGAGGAC
>CAZHIK010000940.1:0-3938 GCA_964532635.1 uncultured Enterobacterales bacterium | reverse complement strand
GACCGCACTCGCCGAGGTGGCGCCCACCGAGACCGCACCCGCCGACGGTGCTTCCTCCGAGCCTGCGAGCCCGGAGGGAACCGACGCGACGCAGCCGGTGTCAGAGCCTCCGGACTCGACGCCCGAGCCAGCCGCTCCCAGCGAGCCCGCTCCAGGGACCGCCACGGAGGATGCCGCCGGCCAGACAGGCGAAGGTGGAGAGCCCGGTACGCAGGAGCCCTCTTCATCCGAGAGTCCCTGGGGTAGCCAATAGGTCCGATTCCAGGGCCGTTCACCCGGAACGTGATAGGTACATCGCCATGAGAGTTCTGGTCCCTGTCTCCATCGCCCTCCTGGTCGCGGTGCTGGCCCAGCCGGCCCACGCCCAGTCCCGCCAGACCTTCCGCTTCGAGGAAGAAGTCATCGTGGGTAAGGTCCACAAGCCCGAGGTCATGATGGTCATCACGCGCCAGAACCTCGAGGGGACCTACCAGCTCGAGCTGAGTGAGTCCTTCCTTCCCAAGATCGTCCGCTCCGTGGAGCAGGATCCTTTCTAGTCCAACCCCTTCTCGGCTTCGCCGCCTACCCTGACATGGAAATGACAGGGTTCGGGTGACAAACCGGAGCCAGTTCTGTAGATTCCATCCGTTCCGGCATCCGTGCACGATCCGTTCCGTTTCGTCCACTCAGGTGTCGGGGAGCCCTCAACAAAAAAGTCCCTGTCCAGCAGGAGGTACTGGGATGAGCTTCTTCATCAATGCGATGCACAAGGGTGGCCCCTTCATGTGGGGTATCCTCGCGGCTGCAGTCTTTGCCCTGGCCATCGCCGCCGAGCGCATCTACTACGTGGTCTTCCGTGCCAACATCAACGGCACCGCCTTCATGGCCCAGATCCAGAAGCTGATCATGGCCAACAACATCGACCGCGCCATCAAGCTCTGCAACGCCGAGCCCAACTCCGCGCTGCCCCGCGTCCTCAAGGCCGGTCTCACCCGCGCCAACCGCGGCGACATCGAGATCCAGAACGCCGTCGAAGAGGCGGTCCTCGAGGTCTTCCCCAAGCTCGCCAAGCGCACCCCCTTCCTGTCCATGCTGGCCAACGTCGCTACCCTGACCGGCCTGCTCGGCACCATCCAGGGCCTCATCATGGCGTTCGAGGCGGTGGCCCGTGCTTCCGCCGAGACCAAGCAGACCATGCTGGCCGCTGGTATCTCCACCGCTATGTTCACTACCGCGTCCGGTCTGATCGTCGCGATCCCGACCCTGATTCTGTTCTCCATCATTCAGAGTCAGACCACGAAGATCATGAACGAGATCGACCTGTACGCGCTCAAGACCGTGAACCTGCTGGGCGCCCGCCGTCGCGGCTCCCTGAAGGACGAGGTGGCGGGCTAGCCTTCACGGCTCTCCCCCACTTCTCTCCGCCCCTTTGGGCGTAACCTTCGACTAGCAGGAGGCCTCAGTGGCCAGAAGGAAAAAACTGGCAGACGCGGAGGAGCTCGACCTGGTTCCCATCATGAACCTCGTCACCATCCTCATCCCGTTCCTGCTCATGGCCTCGTCGTTCGTGACCCTCGCGGTCATCGACTCGACCCTTCCCGCCATCGGCCAGCCCCAGCAGGTCGAGCAGGACCCCGACGACAAGCCGCCTTTGATGCTGTCCCTGATGATCACCAACAAGGGCATCACCGTGGCTGGCGCTGACGCCGTTCTCTTCCCCGAGGGAGCCCCCGAGCTCGCCGAGGGCGAGGAGCGCCCTCCCACCATTCCGTGCCCTGGTTCGGAATGCGCGGGCATGGACGACTACGACTTCCTCGAGCTCACGCGGATTCTCGGGATGATCAAGGACGAGTACCCTGACGACGAAAACGTCATTCTCGTCCCCGAGTCCCGAGTCCCCTACGAGATCATCGTGAAGGTCATGGACCACAGCCGCGAGGATGTGGACTCCAAGAACGACGACGGCACCTACCGCACGCTGTTCCCCTTCGTGGTCATCGCCGGCGGCGCCGAGTAGCAGGAGTAAGACATGGCTCTCAAGAAGGCTAAGCGAAAGGAAGATGAAGGTGGGCTGACCATCACGTCCATGATGGACATGATGACCATCATCCTCGTCTTCCTCCTCAAGTCCTACTCCACCGACGATATCTCCGTCGCCGGCTCCGAAGACCTGGTGCTCCCGGTCTCCACCACGCAGGTCCGGCCCGAGCTGGCCGTCAACCTGGTGGTCACCAAGAGCATGGTCGTCGTGGACGGCGTCGAGGTACTCCGGCTCACCGAAGAAGCCGATGACGAGAACCCTGGCGACATGATGATCGCTGTTCCCGAGGACGAGAAGAAGGGCCAGCTCATCACGCGGCTCTACGACCGTCTCCTCGAGAAGGCCGAGGACGCTAAGCAGCTCGCCGAGATGACCGCTTCCGAGGACCACGAGTTCAAGGGTCACATCCTGCTGCAGTGCGACAAGGAGCTCCCCTTCTCGGTCATCCGTGAGGTCATGTACACCGCGGGTCAGGCGCAGTTCTCCGAGTTCCGCTTCGTCGTGTACCAGGGCGGCGTATAGTCGCTTTCGTCGAACGAACGAACCCCAGGGGCGGAGTCTTCCGCCCCTTTTTTTCGTCTCGAGGTTCGTGTCTCGAGGTCAGAAACGCAACTCCCCTTGTGCCCAAAGATGCAGTCACTACGGGCGTCATCGCCCATGAGTGATTAAAAAACATCCTTGTGGAACCCACCCGGCAGTATAGTTTACTAAACTCGTCGGGTCCGAGAACGGATTAGTGTAGAGCCCCCTTCAGCAGGCAGGGAACGGACGCATGGCAGCTGCCCCTCCTCGCAAGCCCACCGGCAAGCAACCAGCCCAGCGCCAGAAGCTGGTCAAGGTGCTACGCATCGGTATCCTCCAAGACGGCAAGATCGTCCAGGAGAAGCGGATCGGTGTCGGGAACACGGTCACCGTCGGCGCATCGCCGAAGGCCACATTCTCCTACCCCCTTCCCAAGGTACCGCGTAAGTTCCCGCTGTTCGTAGCCAAGGGCGACAAGTACTTCTTGCGCTTCCTGCCCTCCATGAGCGGCAAGATCGCGACCAAGGATGGCGTACAGGCCCTGGACTCGCTCGGCAAGAGCGGCCAGGCGAAGCGTCGGGGCGATGTCTTCGTCCTTCCGCTCACCGAAAAGAACCGGGGAAAAATCAGCATCGACAACGTCACGGTGCTGTTCCAGTTCGTCCCGGCGCCTCCCGAGCCGCTGCGCCCCACCTACAAGACCGACTTCCGGCCCAAGCTGTTCACCGAGGACGATCCCGTCTTCCTCGGCTTCTTGGGTCTGTTCACACTGCTGTCCGCGGTGTTCGTGGTCTACGTCCAGTCCGTGGACACTCCGGCCTTGCTCGAGGCCGGACCGCTCCCCGAACGCTTCGTACAGCTGGCCATCCCTCCCTCCGACCCCGTCGAGCCAGAGCCCTCGGATGTCGAGCCCGAAGACGGGCTGGGTCCCGAGGTCGTCAAGGACGAAACGCCCGAAGCTGGCGGCGAGCAGGATCAGCCCACGGATGCCGGCCCCTCCGAGCCGGTCGACAACAGCCCGGAGGCCCAGGCCCTCCGCGAAGCCCAGCGCAAGGCCGAGATGGAGGCCGAGGTCCAGCAGCGGTCTCTGCTCCTCAAGATGATCGGTACCCGTGGTGAGTCGTCCTCCGGCAACTACACCGACAACCTCTTCGAGGGTGGCGGCGATGTCGGCACCGACCTCGATGCGGCCATCGCGGCTGCAGGTGGAGTCGAGCAGGGCAGCTTCGAGAACATGGAGAAGGCCGGCGTGGGCTCCGGTACTGGCCGCACCGACGCCGACATCGGCGATCTGCGCGGTGCTGGTGCCAAGGGCGACGCCAACGTGGGCTCCGGCCCGGCCACCAAGGTCACCGGTCGCATCTCCTCCGGTACGGTCGATACCACCGCTGGCGAC
>CAZHIK010000939.1:0-3947 GCA_964532635.1 uncultured Enterobacterales bacterium | reverse complement strand
ATTCAATAACCAGTTTTCAGTTACAAGACAATCTGCATCTAAAAATGCCAAGACTGATCCGCAAGCGTATGCTGCGTCGAGCCTCGCTCTTCCTCGGTTCGACTCTCGGGCTGGCCGGCTGCCCCTTCACCTCGGAGTACGGCGCGCCCCACGCCAGCTTCGAGCTCGACGGCACCGTGGTGGATGCCCAGACCGGCGATGCCATCCCGGGCATAGAGATCGAGTTCGAAACCAACACCACCACCAGTGGGGACGACGGCTCGTGGTCGTTGAGCGTGCCTGGCGCGTGGCCCTGTGCAGACGACTGCAGCCTCATCGCCCGCGACATCGACGCCTCCGACAACGGCCGCTACGCCGAGACCACCGTCGACTTCGCCGCCACCCAGGTCACCGAGGGCGACGGGAGCTGGGACGACGGCGCCTGGGAGGCCCGCGACCTCGAGGTCTCCATGGAGCCCATCGAACCCGACACCGGCGACTAGGCCCGGGAGCAACCATGGCCGACAAGCGCGTCGAGGCCGCCATCCGCAGCATCGTGCCCCGCGTGGTGCCCTCCGTCGTTCGGCGTCGCGCTCGGCGTCACCTGCTGCCTCCCTACCAGCACACCATCCGTCAGCTCCACGAGCTGGGCTACCTCTTCATCGAGCTCACCCACCGCTGCAACATCGACTGCCTGCACTGCGGCTCGGACTGCCAGGTCAGCACCGATCAGCCCGATCTCCCCTTCGACGACATCATCCGGGTGATGACCGAGATCAAGCAGCACCACGACACCCACAAGCTCACGGTGGTGCTCAGCGGCGGGGAGCCGCTGGTCTACCCGCGGGTCTTCGAGCTGGGGCGGCGGCTGCACGAGCTCGAGTACCCCTGGGGCATGGTCACCAACGGCTGGGGCTGGGACGACCGCGCCTTCCGGCTGGCCAAGGCCGCGCGTATGGGCTCGGTCACCGTGAGCCTCGACGGCCTCGAGGCCGAGCACGACTGGCTGCGAGGGCGCAAGGGCTCCTGGAAGCGGGCCACCGCCACCATCCGACGCTTCATCGACGAGCCCTTCTACCAGGTGATTGACGCCATCACTTGCGTGAACCAGCGCAACTTCGACTCCCTCGAGCAGGTCTACGAGCTGGTCAAGGAGCTGGGCCTGAAGCGCTGGCGGCTGTTCACCATCGCCCCCATCGGCCGGGCCCCCAAGCTGCCTGAGCTGTTCCTTTCCGCCGAGCAGTACCACCAGCTCATGCGTCGCATCCTGGACTGGAAGGCCCGGGACGAGATCACCGTGAACCTGTCCGAGTCCGGCTACGTCGGGCCCTGCTTGGAGCGCAAGGTCCGCGACCACGACTACTTCTGCATGGCCGGCATCCGCGTGGGAGGCATCATGGTCAACGGGGACATCCTGGCCTGCCCCAACATCGACCGCCGCTTCCGCCAGGGCAACATCTACGACGACAGCTTCGTGGACGTCTGGGAGAACCGCTTCCAGCAGTTCCGCGATCGCCGCTGGACCAAGGTCGGTCGCTGCGCAGGCTGCGACCAGTGGAAGTGGTGCCAGGGCAACGGAATGCACCTGTGGGATCTCGACCGCTACGAACCCCGCCTGTGCCACTACCAGGACTTCCAGCTCGACAGCTTCGAGGAGTGAACATGTCCACAGAGCTCGACTCTCTCTACGATCGCGTCGCCCGTGGGCTGGCGCTCCCGGAGCTGCCCGACGCCACCGCAGCGGCCCTGCTCGACAAGGCCCGTATCGAGGTCGAAGACGACAAGGGCGACTGGGATGCGGCCCTTCGCGTGGCCGCCACCCTGCGTGGCTGGCGCGCCGCCAACCTGATGCGCGACGCCGTGCGGGCGGGGCCCTTCGAGCGCTCGGCCCTCGCGCTCGAGTGGGCGCCCTACGCGCAGCTCGATGGTGCGGCCGCCCTGTGTCAGGGGCTCGAGCTCACCGACGAAGCGTTGGTCCTGCAGTCCCTGTCTCTGCTGTCGGCCCACCAGTTCGCGGCGGGCACCGGCCGGGCTCGCCGCCTGCTGGACCACGACAGCTCCGCCGTTCGCGGTGCGGCCGCCACCTACCTGGGCCTGGTGGCCGGGCCGGCGGTCTGGGGCGATCTCAAGCCCCTGCTGGGGGACACCGAGCTGGGCCGCATCGCCCAGTTGGCCCTGGATCGACTCGAAGGAACCGTGGAGCGCCCCGAGCCCTCGCCCTGGCCCAGCCTGGACCTCGAGCACGAGGCCCTGGCCGAGCCGGCTCCGGAGCCCCTGCCGGGAGAGCTGCCCGAGGAGCCCCAGGAGCTGCTGGCCCTGCTGGGCCGGGCGGCGCCCGAGGATCAGGCGGCGCTGGTGGAAGCCATCAACAGCTCCTCTCCGGCGCTCGTGGCGGCGGTGCTGCGGCCCCTGGTGGCCACCTCCCCTTCGGACCTGGCCGTTGGCGGCTGCCGCTTCGCTCAGCTCACCGCCGACCCGCGCTGGCGCCTTTCCGTGCGGCGCTTGCTCACCCACGGCGTACCCCGGGTTCGCCTGGCAGCCTGTGAGGCCATGGCGATCATGGGCGGTAGCGCGGACACCCTGGCCCTCGGGCGCGCAGTGGGTGATCCCTGCGTCCAGGTGGCCGATGCAGCCAAGGCCGCCCTGGCCGCGGTCAACGAGCGGGAGGCCTGACGCCCTTCCGCCCGGCGTCCTTTCGCTCCGGCGTAGTCCCTTCGGGGTGCTCACCCTCGTGGGCGTGCATCCAGTAGCCGCGCTCCTTCAGGGCCTGGCGCAGCGCCGGTGCGTCCTCGGGCCGAGCGCTGCTGGTGCGCTCGTCCAGCTGTGCGGCCCAGTGATCCAGGGCGGCCGTCATGGTGGCCAGCTGGTCGGGGCGCTCCGCGGCCAGATCGGTCCGCTCGCCAGGATCGGCGTTGAGGTCGAACAGCTGGGTCACGGTGTCTGGAGGCCAGGTGGGCGGGGCGCCCGGTGGGGGCGGGTAGCCGTTGTGGGTCGGGTCCAGGGTGTGCCGGACGATCTTGGTGGCACCGTCCCGCAGCGCCAGGCCGTAGCGGTTGGCCACGCTCAGGATGGGACGTGTGGGCCAGCCGGCATCGGGAGCCCCGAGCAGGGATCCGATGGAGCGGCCGTCCATGCGCGCCGAGGCCGGGATGCCGGCGCGCTCGAGCACCCAGGGCGCCAGGTCCATCAGCTGTACAGGGGACAGGATGGGGTCGCGCCCCGGCTCGATGGCCGGGTCCACCACCAACAGGGGCACCTGGAGCACGCTCTGGTACAGGATCGAGCCGTGGCCCACGAAGCCGTGCTCGAACAGGTCCTGGCCGTGGTTGGAGGTCAGCACCACCACCGTCCGATCCCGCAGCCCGCGGGCCTCGAGGGCGTCGAGCATGGCGCCGATGGCCTCGTCGTAGGCGTGCAGGCGTGCATCGTAGGTCTCGATGCAGAGCTGCCGCGCGGCGTCCGGTCCCAGCTCGCCCTCGGCGGTGACCTCGAGGTGCTCCATGTTCAGGCGCAGCCCAGGCTGCTCCGGGATGCCCAGCTCGGCTCTGCGCTCTCGCCCGACCTCGGCGGGCTCGTTGGTGAGGTCGATGTTGTGCACCAGGGCGAAGAAGGGCTCGCGGGCTTCGCCTTCGAGCCAGCTCACTACTTGGGCGTGGTATCGATCCGGCCCCCCGGGGCCTCTCGAGCGGTGCTCCTGCTCGAAGCCATCGCAGAAGCGCTGGAAGACCACCGGGGCGGTCTCTCCCCAGAACGCGGCGGTGTGGTAGCCGTAGTAGCCGAGGATCTGGGGGAGCGGAGGGGGCTCGTCCGGGATCCACCTGAAGCGCCGAGCGGACATCTCCCCCAGGGGGGGCAGGCGACCGGTGAGCAGGCTGGCCAGGGCGGGCAGGGTCCAGCCTGCGTTGCTGGTGGTGTCGTCGAACAGCACCCCACCGGCTGCCAGTTGGGCGATGTTCGGTGGACGCAGC
>CAZHIK010000938.1:0-3950 GCA_964532635.1 uncultured Enterobacterales bacterium | reverse complement strand
GAAGCCGCTCGGGCATGGGCCGCGTGGTCGCGCTTCGTGGTGGCCGCCGGACAGGCCTCGGTGGCGCGAGTGTGGCAGGCCGCCGACGCCCGCATCCCCCGCGGCGGCCGCTACGAAGCCCTGCTCGCCTGGGCCGAGGGCGACGCCCTGCTGGTGGATGGTGAGGTCGACAAGGCCCAGGTCGCCTTCGAGTTCGCGGCAACACAGCTGCGCCGTGTGGGCGACGCGCGCCAGCTGGCCGGGATGCACCTCCGCTGTGCCGACCAGCTCCAGGCTCGGGGCAGCTTCACCGGATCCGAGGAGCATGCGGCCTCGGCCGCCGAGCTCTACGACAGCCTGGGTGACGCCGTAGGCCAGGCCATGGTCCTGCGCTGCCAGGCCGGTGTGAGGCTCGCCCAGGGCGATCACCAGGCCGCCAACGCTCTGCTCGACCAGGCCGAGTCATCCCTGGTGAGTGAGCTCGGCGAGGCCCCCCTCCCGCCCTCCTTCCATCTCACCCGCCTGGCCGCATCGATGGCGGCTGGCCAGCTCGATCACGCCGAGGACCAGGTGCGCCACGCCCGCGCCATCGTCGGCTCTCAGCCCCTCCAGCGGGGCATCCTCGCCCGCCTGCAGGGAGAGCTCGCCCTGCGCCGCGGAGAGCTGGACGAGGCCGAGCGCTTCCTCGAGCAAGCCCTCGCCTGGCTCGGCCGCGCCGGAGGGCGGGCCGCCGTGGGGGTCACCCTGCGCCTGCTGGGCGACGTGGCCGCCATCGCCGGCCACCCCCGCAGTGCCGATGAACTCTACCTCCGCGCCACCCGTGAGCAGGTCCGGGCGGGAGAGCTGGCAGGCCTCTGCCGCACCCTCGAGCACCGCGCCGCGATGGAACGCGAGCTGGGCAGCGCTGGCATCGCAGAGCGCCTGGAAGAGCACCGTGAAGAGCTGTTGTCCCACCTGACCTCTGGATGAACCGCCCGCGTGCAGATACCATGGGCGGCCAGTGTGCTTCCTGGAAGGCATCCATGAACCGAGCCATCCCCCTGTGCCTCACCGTGCTCCTGGCCGGCTACAAGGGCCACGTCACCTTAAACTACATGAAGCCCGCGCGGGTCACCATCGATCCTTCGGTGGTCACCCTGGCGCCGTTGGACCGGGCCGGCGAGCATCTCAGCGCCGACGCCCTCGCCGAGCTGGTGGATCAGCTCGGCTACTCAGGCCGCTTCCAGGTGATCGAGCCAGCGGCAGCTGCCGCCTCCTTCGCCAAGAACCCCGCCATCGCGGGGATGCCCCTCACCCAGGACATCGCCCGCGGCGTGTGCACCGACACCAGCGCCGACGGACTGGTGGCCCTCGAGAACATCGAGCCCCAGCCCACCTGGTCCGACACCACCAAGTACGTCGAGAACATCCGCACCGAAGAGTACACCGAGGACGGTGAGACCAGGGTGCGCGAGGTCCGCGAAGAGTACGAGCTGGCCGTGGCCACCCTCACCCTGAGCTACCAGACCTTCTGGTCCACCTACGACTGCAACGCCAAGGTGTTGGACGCCTTCGAGATCGTGGTGGTCCACGAAGCCGTGGGCGAAGGTGACACCCCGGCCCAGGCCCGAGCCGCCATCTCCGACCAGAACGCCCTGCACTTCGCCGCTGCCCACGACACCGCTCGGCGCTACGCCCGCCGCATCGCCCCCACCGGCAGCACGGTGGACCGCGTGTTCTACAAGGGCGGCAGCCCCGGTATCCGCTCGGGTTCCCAGGCCGCGGCCAACGGCAACTGGGAGCGCGCCCGCGAGCGCTGGGCCGCCGCGGTCGAAGACAGCGAAGGCAAAGCCAAGGGCAAGGCCCTGTTCGACCTGGCCGTGGCCCACGAGCAGGCGGGCCAGCTCAACGAAGCCCTCGACTACGCCCAGCGCGCCGATCGCCTCCTCGACAACGGCACCACCGCCAAGTACATCAAGCAGCTCGTGCGCCGCATCGAGCAGGAAAAAAAGCTGGGGCGACAGCTGGGAGACTAGGGGCTGGCGTCGCCGGGTGCGACGACGTTCGCGCGGCGCGAGACGATGAGCTGCGGTGCGAAGCACCGTCAGCTCGATCGGCGAGGCCCAAGGCGGCTTCGCCCGCCTTGGGCTAGTTCCAGACGATCTCGACCTGGGCGCTGCTGAGCCGGACGCGGCCGACGTAGTCCGAGTTGGTGATGGGCCACAGCACGAACGGGCGGCGATCCAGCTCGTCCCAGCCACCTCCGGTGGGGCCAGCGTCGTACCAGAAGGCCGTGGGGCGGGCGGGCATCTCGAAGTAGTACTCGTCGTCGCCGTAGCGATCGAGGTTGCCGCTTGCCACCAGCACACCATCGTCGATGGTGAGGTAGTAGCGATCGCCGTCGGTGACGGGGTACAGCCCCGACATGATGGTGAAGCTGATGGCCCCTTCGTCGCTGACATAGCGTAGATCGTTGAGCGCCCTGGAGTCCTGACCGCCGGACTCACCACCCTCCACCCACCAGGACTGGTCCACCTCGTCGAAGACCACCTGCCACTCCTCGCTGGGCGCGATGCCAGCGCAGCTGTTGACAGACACGTGGCGCTCGGTGGCCTCGTCCATCCAGATACTGCTTTCGCTGTACTCGCCCAGGTCTTCGAAGACGAAGGAGTTGGAGTCGCCCTCGAGGCTGCGGGGGCCATACTCGTCCTGAGCCAGGCAGCCGGTGACGGCCTCGAGCTGGACCAGCTCACCGGAGAAGAGCGAGACGGCCACGGTGGGCTCCACGACCCGCGCACCGAACTCGGTGGTCTGAGGCAGCCTCACGGGGAACGGTGCAGCGGCCAGACCGCTGACCGGAGAGCCCAGATCGAGGCCCCAGGGATCGCCGGTGTAGCTGTTGACCACCAGGAAGCTCTCGGTGGCCAGGTCGTAGAGGTCCACGCGGTTGAGGCCGACAGGCGCCACGGCCAGGCGCTCGCCGTCGTCGGTATCGACGAAGGCCAGATCCGCAAGCGGCGCGTGCATGGCCAGTGACCGCACCGCGGAGGCGGTGGGATCGGCCGTGTCGAGGGTGAGCTCCCAGGCCACCGCCAGGCTGGCATCGGCCACGAAGAGGCGATCTCCGGTGGGCGTCCAGACCATGCGATAGGGCTGCGCGCCGTCGGCCAGCTCCAGCTGGCCCAAGACCTCGCCAGCGGCGGGATCGAAGAACACCAGCGCGGAGTCGGCGGTGACGCGGTCGAAGACTGACAGGGCCAACAGCCCCTGGTCGGGGTGGAGGGCCATGGCCTGGACCGAGCCGCCCACGTCGTGCTCGATCACGCCGGTGTCGGTGGACAGCTCGATGCGATCGCCAGCGGTCGCGCTGCCGGAGAGCTCGAACTCGAGCTCTCGCCAGCCGGTGTGCCAGGGCTCGCCCATGGGGGCTTGCTCACCCTGACGCCCCGAGCGCGTGCCCGTGACCGTCCAGGCTTCTCCGTCGTACTCGAGCTCCCAGTCCTCGGTGGTGGTGTAGCCCCGGCGCAGCTGGAGATCCGCCAGGGTGGTGGCGTCACCAGAGCCGTCGGCGTCCACGAAGACAGGCTCGGTGGCGGTGGGCTCGATGACCACCGGCCACGGATCCACACCCACGATGTAGGGGGCCTCCACCAGCACCTCGTAGCGCAGGTCGGCCACGAACAGGGTGACCTGCTCGGCATCGGGGGCCACCACCGCGACCTCGCCCAGGATGCGGTCGCGGCCGGTGGCCACGTAGGGCGCGCGCAGGAACGAGCTGCTGGGGCGGTCCGAGAGGATTCGGCCGTGCTTGAGATCCAGTGCGGTGATGCGACCGGAGCGGCTGTTGGACACGAACCCCACCGGCTCGTCGAAGGGCCCGCCCACGTGGGGGTACAGGACGGTGGCGGCCACCGGCCCGTCGAAGTGGGGATCGGTGTCGTCGTCCGGGTTGCAGCCCCCAAGCAGCAGGCCAGCGACGAGCAGCATGAGGG
>CAZHIK010000937.1:0-3954 GCA_964532635.1 uncultured Enterobacterales bacterium | reverse complement strand
AGCGCACCCGGACCGTGAAGGGCTGCCCCGAGACGATGAAGCCCGGAACGTTCAGCAGCTGGATCTCCCCTGGCTCGGGAGGCTCCCCGGTGTCGACGGGACCGTCGTCGAGCACGGTGGTGGGGGATGATGTGGTGCTGGCGTCGTCGTAGCGGTCGTCCCAGCCCGATCCCAAGGGGGTCAGCCAGGCGACGAAGATGATCTCCCCCGGCTCGTCTGGGGCCTGCAGGTCGAAGCTGCGATCCCCATCGGGTCCCTGCAATCCGGTTCCACCGTTGTCCCAGGACAGCTCCTGCAGGGTCTCCCAGCTGTCGGCGTCCACCATGCGCAGGCCCAGCTCCCCGCGCTCCCCGAACTCGTGCAGGTCGGTCTGGTAGCCCACGGTGACCGACAAGTCCTCGCCCGGCTCGACGGAGCTGGGGAAGGCGTCGAACCACACCCGGCCCGAGGGCTCCCCGGGATCGGGGTCGTCGCCCGGGGTGTAGCTGGACAGCCCGGTCTGGCGCTGGATGGCGTGCAAGTGGGCCAGGCCCACCTCGTCCAGGTTCTCCGGGTCCTGCATCAGCTCGGCGTTGTTGGACCAGGTGTCCAGGAACACCATCTCGGTCAGGTCGGCCGGCATGCTGGTGTGGACCAGCACGTAGAAGCTCTCGTACTTGACGCCGCGGTCATTGGTGCCCAAGTGAGCCAGCACCTCGTCCTGCACCATGTGAGCCAGATCGTCGGCCGTGGTGCCCGAGGCGTAGGCGTAGGTCTCGGTGCCGTCGCCCCCGCCGGCGTTGGCGTGGATGCTCATGAACCAGTCCGCGCCCAGGCTGTTGGCGTAGTCGCAGCGGCCGGACAGGGAGATGTAGACGTCGGACTCGCGGGTCATGTGGACGTCCCAGCTGCCGCCGCCGCTGCTGTCGGCGCTGTCGGCCTCCATCCAGTCCCGGGCAGCCAGTCCGGCCTCGAGGTTCAGATCGGCCTCGTACAGCCCGTTGGCCACGGCACCAGGATCGTGTCCCCCGTGGCCAGGATCGATGACCACCGTGTCGGCCTGCGCCAGGCCCAGCAAGGCCAGCACGACGACGCTGGCGGGGCTCACGGTGTCACCTCCTGGAGCCTGGCGATCCAGACCGCGTCGTCCCGCAGCCACACCAGCTGGCTGCCATCGGGGGAGAACAGCGGCGCCCGGTCCAGCGTATCGGGGCTGTCGGTGAGGGGCAGGGAGTCATCGAGCCTGGAATGCCAGAGCCGCAGATCGGCGCTGACCAGCTGGTGCCCGTCGTCGTGGTTGCGCTCGAAGACCAGCCAGCCCTGGCTGGGGTGCCACGAGGGCCAGCGGCCCGGACCCAGGTGCACCAGCTCGCCGCTGTGCAGGTCCATCACGTGCAGGCCGGTGATCAAGCCGGAGAAGACCACCCGCCGCCCATCGGGAGACAGCACCGGATCGTAGAAGCGGTCCTCGCCCTGGGTCAGCCGCCGCTCCCCAGCTTCGGTGCGGATCCAGATGTCGTCTCGCTGGGCCCAGGTGCACGGCGCGCCCTCGCAGGCGGCGGGCTGGGGTCGCACTCGCAGGTCCTCGACGGTCGGGATCCAGGCCTGAGCCTCGGTGACAGGCTGCGCCTCGGCCAGGCTCGGCACGGCGGCGGGCTCGACGGCCGAGACCGGCGCTGCGAGAAACGCGAGGAGCATCGACGTTGCGAAGGGCATCGGGGCCTCCGTGGCTCCGGGCGCTATAGCGGCTCGCGAGCGGGGGAGAAAGGGCCGGCCTCACCCCAGCCAGCGTGCGGCGAAGTCCTCGGGGGCGACGGGGCGGCCGAGGAGGAAGCCCTGGATCTCGGGGCAGCCCATCTGCTGGAGCAGCGCCAGCTGCTCGGGGGTCTCCACGCCCTCGGCCACCAGGCCCAGGCCCAGGCTCTCCGCCAGGGCTGCCACGGCGCGCACGATGGCCAGATCGTTCTCGTCCTCGGGCAGCCCCATGACGAAGGAGCGGTCGATCTTGAGCACGTGCAGCGGGAAGCGCTTGAGGTGGGCCAGAGAGGAGTGGCCGGTCCCGAAGTCGTCCACTGCCACCGTGATGCCCAGCGCCTCGAGCGCGACCAACAGCTCCGCCGCAGCGCCTGGATCGTCAGCCAGGCCACTCTCGGTGATCTCGAGCTCCAGGAGCGACCCGGGGCAGGCCTCATCCGCCAGAATTCGGCGGAATCGGTCGAGCAGATCCGGATCCGACAGCTGACGCGGCGAGAGGTTCACCGCCACCCTGAAGCCCGCGGGGACCCGCCCCGCCCAGGACACCGCCAGGCGGCAGGCCCGGCGAAACACCCAGTCCCCCAGGGGCACGATCAGCCCGGTCTCCTCGGCCAGGGGGATGAACTGGCCGGGCTGGACCAGGCCGCGCTCCGGGTGCTGCCAGCGCACCAGGGCCTCGGCTCCCAGCAGCTGCTCGTCGCAGGCGCAGACCCGGGGCTGGAGGTGCACGAGCAGCTGGCCGGCCGCGAGGGCCAGGCGCAGGTCGGCCTCGAGGTCCAGACGATCGCGGGCCCGCCGGCCGAGGTCTTCCGAGAAGAACCGCACCCGCCCGCCCCCTTCCTGCTGGGCTGCGTCCAGGGCCAGGTTGGCGTTGGCCTGCAAGCGGGCGGCGTCCCACCCGTCCTCTGGAAACAGCGTGACCCCCACGCTGGCCTCGATGTGCACCCGCCGCCCGCCGAGGTCGAAGTCGTCCCCCAGCCGCTCGATGAGCTTGCGGGCCAGACGGGCCGCGTCCCCCTCGGCCGCGAGATCGGGCAACATCACTGCGAACTCGTCCCCACCCAGCCTGGCCACCGTGTCCGAGGCCCGCACAGCGCCCCGCAGTCGCCGGGCCACCTCGAGCAGCAGCTGGTCCCCAGCGCTGTGGCCCAGGCTGTCGTTGAGCCGGCGGAAGCCGTCCAGATCCACGCAGAGCAGAGCCAGGGCGCCGTCCCGGCGCTGGGCAAGACGCAGCTCGTGCTCGAGCCGGTCTCGGAACAGGCTGCGGTTGGGCAGCCCGGTGAGCGCGTCGTAGTTCACCGCCAGGGCTCGCTCGGTCTCGAGGCTCTTGCGCTCGCTGATGTCCGAGAACACAGCCACGTAGTAGGCCAGCCCGCCGCCCGGGGCGGACACCTCGTCGATGCTCATCCACTTCGGATACAGCTCGCCGGTCTTGCGGCGATCGAGGATCTCCCCCTCCCAGCGGCCGGTCTCGAGCAGGCTCCGCCACATATCGGCGTAGAAGCTCCGGGGGTGACGTCCAGACGAGAGCAAGGAGGAAGGACGGCCCTGGGCTTCGGCACGGGTGTAGCCCGTGATCAGCTCGAAGGCGGCGTTCACGTCCAGGATCAGGCCTCGAGAGTCGGTGACCATCACCGCGCAGCTCACGGACTCGAAGATCCGCCTCGCCAGGGCCTCCGAACAGGTCACGCAGTTCGGATGCGCAGCCTCCCACTCCCGTGCCATCCAGTTCATGTCGCACTCCACAGCATCCAGCTGTGAGTGTTCTGACGGATCCGCACGTGACTCACCAGTCGGACCTTCGAAGGCCCCTCGAGTCCGGGATCTACACTACAGTTCGCGCGATCGAACGGGGAGCGAGAACGCCGAGCAGGGTGCGGTCGGCGTGATGGAACAGCTGTGGACGTCCACGGGAGGAAGGGCTGGTTTTCCACTAGGCCCCACCGGTCTTCCATAGTTTATCCCTTGACTTGATTACGATATTCGTTAATATCTTCCTTGTTTAACGCTTTTATCGATGTTATCTATTGTTTGTCGTAAGGTTTCGAAGCGGTGTTCCTGCCACTGCTATCCGAAGCCTCACGACGAGGCGCCACGGCGTCGAACCCCCTCGCGGAGGCCCGCGTGGCCACCTGGCAACTGACCCTCAGCACGGACGGCCGAGACGCGCTCTTCCCCTCAGAAGCCTCCCGGAACGCCGCGGTCCGCGCTCTTGCGCGG